>CADDZG010000101.1 GCA_902812355.1 Actinomycetota bacterium
AGGACCTCGGTCGCGATCGCGCCACCCCGGAGGTGCGCGAGCTGATCCGCCTCGAGGCGATGCGGGCCGACCGTCTCCTCGCCTCCGGGCTCCCCCTGCTGGAGCTGCTACGCGGCCGCGCCCGCGCCGCGGTGGCCGGTTTCGCCGCCGGCGGCGTGGCCGCGCTGGCGGCGCTACGGCAGGCGGGATACGACGTGCTCGCCCACGAGGTACGTGCGTCGCGCCCGGCCCGGGCTTGGACGACCCTGCGCCTGCTCGCGCTGGGGAGGGGATGAGCACGGACACGGCCACCGCGTACCGGGAGTGCGAGCGCATCACGCGCCGGCAGGCGCGCAACTTCTACTACGGCATCCGCCTGCTGCCGCCGCCCAAGCGCGCCGCGCTGAGCTCGGTCTACGCCCTGGCGCGGCGCATCGACGACGTCGCCGACGGTAGCGGCGACCCCGATGCACGTCTGCGGGCGCTGGACGCGCTCGAGCGGCGGGTTGGCGACCTCCCGGGGGCCGGCGACGGGGGCGACCCCGTGTTCGCAGCCCTGTCCGACGCGCACCGGCGCTTCGCGATCCCCGGTGACGCGTGGCTCGACCTGATCGAGGGCGCCCGCATGGACGTGCGCGGGACGACCTACGAGACCTTCGACGATCTCGTCGTCTACTGCCGCAGGGTGGCCGGCTCGATCGGGCGCCTGAGTCTGGGGGTCTTCGGTTCCGAGCACATCGATGAAGCGACCCCGCTGGCCGACGACCTCGGGGTCGCCTTGCAGGTGACCAACATCCTGCGCGACGTCCACGAGGACCGCGCCGCGGGCCGCGTGTACCTACCGCGTGCCGATCTGCAGGCCTACGGCTGCCCCGACCCGGCGGCGTGGACCGATGCCGCCCTCACCCCCGTACTGGCGCTGCAGGCGCAGCGCGCCCGGCGGTGGTTCGAGCGCGGGCTCGGCCTGCTGCCCCTGCTGGACCGCCGCAGCGCCGCCTGCGTCGCCGCGATGGCCGGGATCTACCGGAGGGTGCTGGCACGCATCGAGGCGCGGCCGCAGGAGTCGCTCAGCCGGAGGGTGTCCTTGCCGGTGTGGGAGAAGGGGCTGGTCGCGGCCCGCAGCCTCATGGGGGCGGCCCCGTGAGTGCCAGGGTGGCGGTGATCGGGGGCGGCCTCGCCGGGATCTCCGCGGCCCTCGCCTGCGTCGACGCCGGGGCCGAGGTGACCCTGCTGGAAGCCTCACCGCGCCTCGGCGGGGCGGCGTGCTCGTTTCGTCGCGGCGAGCTGTGGGTGGACAACGGCCAGCACGTGTTCCTGCGTTGCTGCAGCGCCTACAGGGGACTGCTCGAGCGCCTCGGCACCACCGGGGCGACGATGTTGCAGCCGCGTCTCGACATCCCCGTGCTCATGCCCGGCCGCCGGTCGTTGCGCTTGCGCCGCTCCGGGCTCCCGGCTCCCCTGCACCTCGGCGGGGCGCTGCTGCGCTACCGCGCCCTCGCTCCGGCCGAGCGGTTGTCGGCGGCCCGTTGCGCCCTGCGCCTGCGCCGCCTCGATCCCGGCGACGGGGCGCTCGATCGACGCAGCTTCGGCTCGTGGCTCGCCGAACAGCGCCAGAGCGCGCGGGCGCGCGCTGCGCTGTGGGACCTGATCGCTCTGCCGACCCTCAACCTGCATGCCGACGATGCCTCGCTGGCCCTCGCCGTCAAGGTCTTCCGCACCGGGCTGCTGGACCGCACCGACGCCGGCGACATCGGCTACGCCACGAGGCCCTTGGCCGAGGTGCATGCCGAGCCGGCGCGCCGGGCGCTCGCGACCGCCGGGGCCGACGTGCGTGACCGCACGCGGGTGCTGGCGCTGGAGAGCGGAGAGCGCGGCGTCACGGTGCGCACCGACGCCGGCACCGTGGAGGCGGACGCCGCGGTGGTGGCGGTCGCCCACCACCAGCTGCCGGCGATCGCCGGCCCGCGGTGGCCCGACGTCGCCGCGCTGGGAGTGTCGCCGATCGTGAACCTCCACGTCGTCTACGACCGCCGCGTGACCCGTCACGCCTTCGCTGCGGTGCTCGATTCTCCGCTGCAGTTCGTCTTCGACCGCACCGCGGCGGCCGGCCTGCGACGCGGCCAGTACCTCGCGGTGTCCCTGTCGGCCGCCGACGGCTACGCGCAGGCCCGCAGCGCCGAGCTCCGCGCCGCCTTTCTGCCCGAGATCCGGCGCGTCTTTCCGGGCGCGGCCAGGGTCGAGCCGATCGACGCCTTCGTCACGCGCGAGAAGGAGGCAACCTTCCGCGCCGCCCCCGGCAGCGCGGCCGTCCGGCCCGGTTGCCGCATCTCCACTCCGCGCGTCTATCTCGCCGGGGCGTGGACCGACACCGGGTGGCCGGCGACGATGGAGGGTGCGGTGCGCAGCGGGATCACCGCGGCCCGGGCGGCGCTGATCGATCTCGGTCACACGAGGTCGCTGCCCGAGGAGGTAGCGGCATGATCACCGCTCTGCCCGGGATCCTCGAGCGGTCGCGTGCGCTGGTGGTTCCGGCGCTGCGCGCGGCGCTCGACCGGCTGCACCCGCGCATGGCTGCGGTGGGCAGCTACCACCTCGGCTTCACCGACCCCGACGGCCGTCCGGTCGACGCCCCGGGAGGTAAGTACGTCCGTCCGGCGCTGGCCCTGCTGTCGTCCGAGGCGGCGGGAGCGCCGGCCGAAGAGGGCCTGGCCGGTGCCGTGGCCGTCGAGCTGGTGCACGACTTCTCGCTGTTGCACGACGACGTCATGGACGGTGACGAGCAGCGGCGCCACCGCCCGACCGCGTGGCGGGTGTTCGGCGAGGCGGATGCGGTCCTCGCCGGCGACGCCTTGCTGAGCCTCGCCTTCGAGGTGCTGCTCGAGCACCCGAGGGGCCCCGCCGCCCTGGCGCGCCTCAACCGCGCCGTTGCCGGGCTCGTGTCCGGCCAGGCCGACGACCTCGGCTTCGAGGAACGCGCCGTGGTGTCGCCCGAGGACTGCAGGGAGATGACCGCGTGCAAGACGGGGGCCCTGCTGTCATGCTCGGCGGCGATAGGCGCCGAGCTGGCGGGAGGGCGGCGCGACCTCGTCGACGCGCTCGCCGGCTTCGGGGCGCACCTCGGGGTCGCCTTCCAGGCGGTCGACGACCTGCTCGGCATCTGGGGCACGGAGGAGGTCACCGGCAAACCCCACGGCGACCTCGTACGCGGCAAGAAGAGCCTGCCGGTGTGCGCGGCGCTGGCGGCCGATCCGTCGCTCGCCGGCGTACTCGGCCGCAGCCTCGAGCCGGACGCCGCGGCGCGCGCTGCAGCTGCGGTGGAGGCGGCCGGGGGCCGGGACTACGTGCGCTCCCTCGCCGCAGAAGAGACGCGCGCAGCGTTGGACGCGCTCGCTCGGGTCGACATTCCGATCCAGGTACGGGCGGAGCTCGAAGGGCTCGCAGCGTTCATCACAAGGAGGGAGTTCTGACGTGGCGGTAAGGGCGGAACCCCGCGCGGCGGATGCGGCCCGTGCCGCGCTCGACGCGGCCGTGGCCCACCTGCGCTCGCTGCAGGACCCGCAGGGATGGTGGAAGGGAGAGCTGCAGACCAACGTGACGATGGATGCCGAGGACCTGCTGCTGCGCCAGTTCCTCGGTGTGCGCACGCCCGAGCTGACCGACCGGTCGGCGCGCTGGATCCGCTCGCAGCAGCGGGCCGACGGCACGTGGGCGAACTTCTACGGCGGCCCTCCCGATCTGTCGACCACGGTGGAGGCCTACATCGCCCTGCGGCTCGCCGGCGACCCGATCGACGCATCCCACATGGCGCGTGCCCGCAGCTACATCCTGGACTCCGGCGGCGTCGAGCACACGCGCGTGTTCACCAAGCTGTGGCTCGCCCTGTTCGGGTTGTGGGACTGGGACGCGCTCCCGGCCCTGCCGCCCGAGGTGATCCTGTTGCCCCCGTGGGTGCCGCTCAACATCTACGACTTCGCCTGCTGGGCGCGCCAGACCGTCGTCGCGTTGACCGTGGTCGGGGCCCACCGTCCGAACCGCGGCTTTCCGGTGGCGATCGACGAGATCTTCACCGGGCGCCCGGCCCCCGAGCCTCCGGCATCGCCGTGGCTGCGCCGGCTCGACCGCATCCTGCACGCCTACGAGCGCCGGCCCCTGCGGCGCCTGCGGCGGGCCTCCCTCCGCCGGGCAGGGGAGTGGATCGTCCGGCGTCAGGAGGCCGACGGATCGTGGGGCGGGATACAGCCGCCGTGGGTCTACTCGATGATCGCCCTCGACCTGCTCGGCTACCCGCTCGATCATCCGGTGATGGCGGCCGCCTTCGACGGGCTCGAGCGTTTCACGATCCACGAGGACGGGATGCGCCGCCTCGAGGCGTGCCAGTCGCCCGTGTGGGACACCGCCCTCGCGGTGATCGCACTGTCGGATGCCGGGGTGGCTCCGGACGACCCCGCGCTGGTCGCCGCCGGACGGTGGCTGGTGGGCGAGGAGGTGCGCGTGCGTGGCGATTGGGCCGTGCGCCGGCCCCACCTCGAGCCCGGCGGGTGGGCGTTCGAGTTCGCCAACGACAACTATCCCGACATCGACGACACCGCCGAGGTGGTGCTCGCTCTGGAGCGCGTGGACGTGGATGCCGCCGCGGCGATCGAGCGCGGCGTGCGCTGGACCGTGGGGATGCAGAGCGGCGACGGCGGATGGGGCGCGTTCGACGCCGACAACACGAGGACGATCGTGCGCGACCTCCCGTTCTGCGATTTCGGCGAGGTGATCGACCCGCCGTCGGCCGACGTCACCGCACACGTGGTCGAGATGCTCGCGGCGCGCGGGCTCGCCGCCGAGGAGCCGGCCCGCCGCGGCGTGGCCTGGCTGCTCGACGCCCAGGAGCGGGACGGCTCGTGGTTCGGGCGCTGGGGCGCCAACCACGTCTACGGCACCGGAGCCGCGGTCCCGGCGCTGGTGCGCGCCGGTCTCGACCCCGCCCATCCCGCGATCCGGCGTGCCGTGGCGTGGCTCGAGGAGCACCAGAACCCCGACGGCGGCTGGGGCGAGGACCTGCGCTCCTACAAGGATCCGGCGTGGATCGGGCGCGGCGCGTCGACCGCGTCGCAGACCGCGTGGGCCCTGCTGGCGCTGCTGGACGCGGGTGAGGGTTCCGATGCGGTCGAACGGGGGGTGGGCTTCCTCGCCGCCACCCAGACGCCCGAGGGCACGTGGGACGAGCCCTACTTCACCGGCACGGGCTTCCCCGGGGACTTCTACATCAACTACCACCTCTACCGGCTGGTGTTCCCGGTGATGGCTCTGGGCCGCTACCTGAGGAGGACGGCATGAGCGCTCAACTGACGGTCGTGGCACCGATGGCGCTCGAAGCGGCCGCGGTGCGCCGCCATCTCGACGCCCGCGTGCTGCGCTGCGGGGTCGGCCCCGAGCGAGCCGCGAGGCTGCGGGCGGACCTCGTCTCCGCCGATGGTCCGGTGGCCGTGGCCGGTTTCGCCGGAGCGACGCGCGACGACGTGCGCTGCGGCGACGTGGTCGTGGCCACGGAGGTGCGCGGGCCCGACGGGACCCGGTCGCTGCCGGGCGCGGCGGTGCTGGCCAAGGCGCTGCGGCTGCGCGGTCTCAGCGTCCATCTCGCCCCGGTGGCTTCGAGCCCCGAGGTGGTCAAGGGGGCCCGGCGGGCCGCCCTGGGCGCCGAGGGCGTGGCTGCGGTGGACATGGAGTCCTCGTGGCTGCATCCCGGCGACGACCGTCCCTTCGCGGTGCTCAGGGTCGCGCTCGACACCCCCGGGCGCGAGGTCGTGAGCCCCCAGACCCTGCCGGGGGCCCTGCGTGCCTATGGGACCTTGGCACGCGCCGTTCCCGCGCTGGCGGAGTGGGCTGCGGCGACCGGCAAGCGGCGCGTGCTGCTGGCCGGCCCCCGTTCGTTCTGCGCCGGCGTCGAGCGTGCGATCGAGATCGTCGAGCAGGCGCTCGCCAAGCACGGGCCCCCGGTGTACGTGCGCAAGCAGATCGTGCACAACGTCCACGTCGTGTCCGACCTCGCGGCGCGCGGCGCGGTGTTCGTGGACGAGCTCGACGAGGTCCCCGAGGGTGCGTTGGTCGTGTTCTCCGCCCACGGGGTGTCTCCGCAGGTAAGGGAGCAGGCGGTGCAACGGGGGCTGCGCGTGATCGATGCCACCTGCCCGCTGGTGTCCAAGGTGCACGCCGAGGCGCGCCGCTTCGCCGCGGCCGGCAAGACGATCTTTTTGATCGGTCACGCCGGTCACGAAGAGGTCGAGGGCACGACCGGCCACGCGCCGCAGGCGATCCGGCTGATCGAGCGCCCCGAAGACATCGCCGGGGTCGAGGTGGACGACCCCGACAAGGTCGCGTTCCTCACCCAGACGACGCTTTCGGTGGACGAGGCCTACAGCATCGCCGGGGCGCTGCGGGAGCGTTACCCGGCGCTCACCGGCCCGTCCTCGGACGACATCTGCTACGCGACCCAGAACCGCCAGGACGCGGTCAAAGCCGTTGCCCGCGCGTCGGATGCCGTGCTCGTGGTCGGGTCACGCAATTCGTCCAACTCCTGCCGGCTGGTCGAGGTCGTCCAGGGAGAGGGGACCCCGGCCTACCTGATCGACGACGAGGCCGACATCGATCCCCTGTGGCTGATCGGCGCGCACACGCTCGGAGTGACCGCGGGGGCATCGGCGCCGGAGTCACTCGTGCAGCGGGTGGTGGACGCGCTGGCAGGGCTCGGGCCGATAGAGGTCGCCGAGCACACCACCACCACCGAGTCCATCCGTTTCAACCTGCCCAAGGAGGTGAGGTAGTGGCCGTCCCCATGAGGCAGAGCCTGAGGATCGCCACCTATCTGCTCAAGCAGAAGATCAAGGGGGTCGAGAAGTTCCCCCTGATCGTCGAGCTCGAGCCGCTGTTCGCCTGCAACCTGGCGTGTGCCGGGTGCGGCAAGATTCAGCACCCCAAAGACGTGCTGCGCCAGAGGATGTCGGTCGAGCAGGCGGTCGGGGCGATCGAGGAATCGGGTGCACCGATGGTGTCGATCGCCGGGGGCGAGCCGTTGATGCATCCGCAGATAGACGAGATAGTGCGCCAGCTGATCGCCCGCAAGCGCTTCGTCTACCTGTGCACGAACGCGATCCTGATGGAGCGCAAGATGCACCTGTTCGAGCCTTCGCCCTACTTCGCCTGGGCGGTGCACATCGACGGGCTCAGGCAGCGCCACGACGAGTCGGTATGCCGTGAGGGCATCTTCGACAAGGCGGTCAAGGCGATCCGCGCGGCCAAGCAGGCCGGTTTCCGGGTCACCACCAACTCGACCTTCTTCACCAACGACACCCCCGAAAGCATCAAGGCCGTGCTCGACTTCCTCAACGACGAGCTCGAGGTCGACTCGATGATGATCTCGCCGGCCTACGCCTACGAGAAGGCGCCGGACCAGGATCATTTCCTCGGCGTCAAGCAGACCCGGGAGCTGTTCAGCAAGGTCTTCGCCGACGGTGGCCGCAAGCGCTGGCGGCTCAACCACACGCCTTTGTTCCTCGACTTCCTCGAGGGCAAGGTCGACTTCGGATGCACGGCGTGGGGCATACCGTCCTACTCGCTGTTCGGTTGGCAGCGCCCCTGCTACCTCATGGCCGACGGTTACGCCGAGACCTACAAGGAGCTCGTCGAGACCACCGATTGGGACCGCTACGGGCGCGGCAAGGACCCACGTTGCGACAACTGCATGGCCCACTGCGGGTACGAGCCGACGGCGGTGCTGCGTACGATGAGCAGCCTCAAGGAGTCCCTGCGGGCTGCTGCCGGCCGCTAACGGGCCGAGTCCGCCGACGCGATGCGGGCCGAGCCGGGCAGCTCGAGCCACACCCACAGCGCCCGCAGCGCGGCGACGAGCCCAAGGGCGCCGGCGGGTCCCGCCAGCGCCACCGGCGGAATCGTGTAGCGGGTGTGGTACACGGTCGTGGCCACCGAGAACAGCATCAGCCCGAGCGAGCCGAGGGCGAACAGCAGCCCGGCGTGCCGGCGCTCCGATGGCCCCGGTAGCAGGGTGCCGAGCAGGCCCAGGGCGACGAACGCACCCAGCAGCGGGCCGCCGACGTGGACCGCCGCCTGGTATGAATGCAGGAAGCGGGCGGGGCCGCGCTCGATCCGGAAACGCTGCGACACACCCAGATCGGGCGGCGCCGACCCGTGCAGGGCCTCGACCTCGCGGCCGCCCAGAACGACGTCGGAGAAGCGCACCGGGAAGGTCCAGCGCGTCGCCGCGGTCGGTTCCTTGTCCAGCAGGGGAGCCGGCGAGAAGAAGGTAGCGAGGTCGCTGCCCACCGCGTGGAGGTAGTCGAGCGGCTGGTGGCGGATCACGCGCAGGGAGAAGTCGAGGGCGAGGTGGTTGCGGTGGGCGACCGAGCCCTCGCCGTGCAGGGCGGCGATCGGGGAGTGCGGCCCCCACACCCCGACGATCACCCGCTGCGACGGAGGTTGGTGGATGCACAGCTTGCGTTCCGCCGGCGGCAGGTGGAGACCGCGGCAGCGGGCGAAGGATGCGACCCGGCCGTAGAGGAAGAAGCCGTTGCGCTGGGTGATCGCCGCGCTGCCGCTGGTGCTGCCGTGCCATCCGGCGTAGGCCGCGAGGGGCACGACGGCACCGAGCGCGAGCGCCAGCGCGGGCAGCCACCGGCGCTGCCGCAGCACCACGTAGAGCAGCCCGGCGGGGATCAGCGCGAGGCCGGCGTAGCGGGTGAGCGCGGCGAGGCCCAGCAGGGCCCCGC
>CADDZG010000102.1 GCA_902812355.1 Actinomycetota bacterium
CCCCTGGCGCACGCGCAGGTCGGCCAGCCCGGCCAGCCCTGCGGCTCGGATGCCGCGGAACGAGTCCCGCCCCCCGGCGACCGCCAGGGACAGGGCAGCCTCGGCCTCGCGCCACCGCCCGAGGCGGCACAGCAAGCTGCCGTAGCTCGCGTGGCAGTGGGAGAAGAGGTAGGGGGCCGGACCCGAGGGCCCCGTGACCCCGACCCGGGCGAGAGCGTCGAGCCACGCCTCGAGACGCTCGATCGTCCCCGCCCGCTCGCACGCGCCGATCATGTCGCACAGCGTCTGGCCGGCGACCAGGACACCGACCTCGCCGTTGCCGACCATGGTCATCGCCTCGTCGAGGTCGGTGAGGCCGCAATCGACGTCCCCGAGCGACACCGCCGCGAGACCGCGGTCGGCGAGTGCCTTGCACTCGAGCTGGACGTCGCCGCAGGCGCGGGCGATCGCCAGTGCCTCGTCGGCGTAACCCCGCAGGACCTCCTGGTCGGGTACCGAGCACCCGACCGCGCTGAGCAGGACCCAGCCGCGCTCCGGGCACTGCCCCTCGGGCTCGATCAGCGATCGGGCGCGCGCGAACCAGCCGTTGGCCGCCGGCTCGTTGTCGAAGCCATCGAGGTAGATCTGGCGCAGCAAGGCGGCGGCGAGGGCCATGCCGCGCCGGTTGCCCTCGGACCGGGCGCGGTTGAAGGCATCGTGGGCGAGGCGTGCGGCTTCGTCGTGCTCCTGGGCGAGATGGCGCAGGCCGGCGAGCTCGAGCGCAGTGTGCAGCGACGGCCGCCGGGCCAGCGCGCTCCGCCGGGCCCGGGTGAGGGCATCGATGTCGGGGGCGATGAGCTCGGGCGCGAGCGAGGTGTAGCCGCGCGGGCCGGTGCGGGTCGCGGACCTGGGGGGCGCACGACGCGCCGGTTCCGCCGGGCTGGTCCCAAGCCGTCCGCTCACCCGCCAAGCCTGCCCGCTCGCTCTGTTCAGGTCAAGACCCGCTCTGGGGGACCAGGATGGGGCAGTTCCCCGATGGCGCCGCGGCCGCCGGACCTCGACGATGGCCTCGAGGGCCCCGCCGAGAGAGAGGGAGTGCGATGGGGACGACGGACATGGACGTGGCGATCCGGGAACTGGCGGGACGCGTGCGCGGCCCGGTGCTGACCCCCGGGGACGATGGTTTCGAACATGAGCTAGCGGGCTTCAACGTTGCCACCCACCACACCCCGGCCGTGGTGGTCGGGGCGGAGGACGCGCAGGACGTCGCCGCCGCGGTGCGCTTCGCGGCGGCCCACGACCTCCCGGTGGCGGTGCAGGCGACCGGCCACGGTGCGGTGCTGGCGTTCGACCGGGGGGTGCTCGTCGGTACCCGGCGGATGCAGCACCTCAGCATCGACCCGGAGCGGCGCCTGGCGACGGTGGGGGCCGGGGTGAAGTGGCGAAAGGTGATCGACGCCGCGGCGCCCCACGGGCTCGGCACCCTGAACGGATCGTCGAGCGACGTCGGCGTGGTCGGCTACACCCTCGGCGGCGGCCTCCCCGTGCTCGGGCGCACCTTCGGGTTCGCCTCCGATCGCGTGGTGGCGGCCGACGTCGTGGTCGCCGACGGCTCGGTGGTGCACGTGACCGCCGACTCCGAACCCGAGCTCTTCTGGGCCCTCAAGGGGGGCAAGGCGAGCGTCGGCATCGTCACGTCGCTGACCTTCGAGCTGGTGCCGGTGGCCGAGATCTACGGCGGCGGCATCTTCTTCCCCGGCGAGGCTGCGCCCGAGGTCCTGGACGCCTACAGGTCGTGGACCCACGACCTGCCCGACGCGATGACCACCGCGGTGGGGCTGCTGCGGCTCCCGGACATGCCGAGCGTGCCGGAGCCCCTGCGGGGCAAGATGGTGACCCACCTCAAGGGGGCCTTCGTCGGCGACCCTGCGGAGGGCGAGGCGCTGGTGGCCCCGATGCGGGCCGTCGCGCCCGCCATCGCGGACGAGTTCCGGGTGATGAGCTACACCGAGGTCGACACGATCCACCACGACCCCGAGGTACCCCTGCCCTTCCGTGAGACCGTCGCCCTGCTCGAGGACCTCACCCCCGAAGCGGTTGCGGGGATCCTCGCGGTCGCCGGGCCCGGGGTGAACACGCCGCTGATGATGGCCGATCTCCGCCACCTCGGCGGCGCCCTGGGGCGCGGCCCGGCGGCGGACGCGGTGGGGGCCCGGGACGCGCTGTACTCGCTGTTCTTCCTCGGACTCATGGTCCCACCCGTGGCCGAGGCGGTGCCCGGCGCCCTGGTTGCCGCGGTAGCGGAGATGGCCCCCTATACGACCGGGCGCACCTTCGTCAACCTGCACGGCACCCCGGCCTCAGAGGAGGACCGGGCCCGCGCATGGCCCCAGGACACCTACCGCAGGCTGCGCGCCGTCAAGCATCGCTTCGACCCCGAGGACCGCTTCCGCTTCGCCCACTCGGTGTCGCCCCTGCCGCTCCCGAGCTGAGGCGCGGCGCGCCGGGAGGTGTCGCAGGTTTCCCCTACCCTGGGCGCGAGCACGGCTCCCGCCCGGCCGTGCGACCGGGGAACCGCGCCAAAGGGGGAGATGCAGGTGAGCGACACGGGGGACCGGGCGCAGCCCGCCGTGCCGGCCATGGGCGAGGACCTGCGGGCCGCCGTGGACCTCGCCCTGCGGATACACGAGGGCCAGGTGCGCACGACTACGGGCACTCCCGCGATCGGTCACGCCCTGATCGTGTGCGGGTCGGTGATCGAATGGGGAGGCAGCGAGGAGCAGGCCATCGCCGCGGTCCTGCACGACGCGATCGAGGCGGCCGGCTCCGACGTCCACGAGGAGATCTGGGACCGCTTCGGCGAGGACGTGGCGTCGATGGTCGACGCGCTGAGCGACAGCGACGAGGATCCCAAGCCGCCGTGGCGCGTCCGCAAGGAGCGCCACCTCCACCAGCTGCGGACCGAGGGGCCCGACGAGGTCCTGCTCGTGGCCGCGGCCGAGACGGTCCACAACCTGCGGGCCCTCACCCGTCGCGCCCTGGTCGGCGAAGACCTCCCCGCGGGCGAGGCCGGGCTGCCCGACCACCGCTGGTACGCGGCCGAGCTCCTCGAGCTGGTCGAGCTTCGGGGACTGCCCGCGATGGTGACCGGGGCCCTGCGGGACGCGGTCGAAGACCTCACCGCAGTGGTCGAGGGCCGCCGCGGGACCTGAGCCCGAGGCCGTCGCGGGACTTACACTGAGGCCGTTCGGTCCCGGCGAGCTCGAGAGGTGCAGCGTGGCACGGTTGGCTCCGGGGCAGGTCCATGAGCTCCTCGCTCGGCACCTGCTCGTCGACGGTTTCCCCTTCGTCCTAGACCTCGACCGCAGCCGCGGCGCGTGGTTGGTGGACGCGCTCACCGGAGATCGCTATCTCGACCTCTACACCTTCTACGCGTCGGCCCCGCTGGGCACCAACCCTCCGGAGCTGGCCGACGATCCCGACTTCGTGCGCCGGCTCGGGCGGGTCGCCCTCAACAAGCCCGCCAACCCCGACGTCTATACCGTGACCCTGGCGGAGTTCGTGGCCACCTTCGAGCGCGTGCTCGGCGACGAGCGGCTCCCGCTGCTGTTCTTCGTCGAGGGCGGCGCCCTGGCGGTGGAGAACGCGCTCAAGGCGGCGTTCGACTGGAAGAGCCGGCACAACGAGGCACACGGCCGGGACCCGGCGCTCGGTACCAAGGTGCTGCACCTGCGCCACGCCTTCCACGGGCGCAGCGGCTACACGCTGTCGCTCACCAACACCGAACCGGTCAAGATCGACCGGTTCCCGAAGTTCGACTGGCCGCGCATCGACGTTCCGGCGATCACCTTCCCCCTCGAGGACCACCTCGAGGAGGTTCGTGCCGCCGAGCGGCGTGCCCTGGACCAAGCGGAGGCGGCGTTCGAGGCCCATCCCCACGACATCGCCTGCTTCATCGCCGAGCCGATCCAGGCCGAGGGCGGGGACAACCACATGCGCCCGGAGTTCCTGCAGGCGATGCAGCGGCTGTGCCACGAGCACGACGCGCTGTTCGTGCTCGACGAGGTCCAGACCGGGGTCGGCCTCACCGGGACGCCGTGGGCGTACCAGCAGATGGGTCTGCGTCCCGATCTCGTGAGCTTCGCCAAGAAGGTCCAGCTCGGCGGGGTCATGGCCGGCGGGCGGATCGACGAGGTACCCGACAACGTCTTCCGGGTCAGCGGGCGCATCAACTCGACCTGGGGCGGGGGCCTCGTCGACATGCTCCGGGCCACCCGCATCCTCGAGGTGATCGAGCGCGACCGCCTGTTCGAGCGCGCCGCGCGCACCGGGCGGTGGTTCCTGGACGAGCTGCGCAACCTCGGGGACGCCTCCCCCCTGGCGACCAACGTGCGCGGGCGCGGCCTGATGTGTGCTTTCGACCTGCCGGAGCGGGGGGTGCGCGACCGGCTGCTCGAGGAGTTGCGCGAGCAGGAGCACGTGCTCGCGCTGCCCTGCGGGGAGCGCACGATACGCTTCCGGCCCCCGCTCAACATCACCGAGGATGAGCTGCAGATCGGGCTCAAGGCGTTGTGGCGCTGCCTCGACCGCCTGGCCGGCTAGCGCTGCGGCCCGACGAGGGAGGTCTGGACATGGCGCAACTGGCTCCGGTGATCGCCGGCCGGCCCGTCACCGGCGGGCCGGGCGGTAGCTACGTGTCGGTCGACCCCGCCCATACCGGGCGCGAGGTCGCCAGGGTGGCGCTGGGGGATGCCACCACCTTCGTGCAGGCCTGCGCCGCGGCACGCGACGCGCACGCGGAGTGGGCGGCGGTCCCCGCGCCCGTGCGTGCACGGGCGGTAGCGGCGATCGGCCGCATCGTCGAGGCCAACAAGGAGGCGCTTGCCCGGCTCGTGACCCGCGAGGTCGGCAAGCCGCTGGCCGAGGCACGCGGCGAGGTGCAGGAGATCATCGACACCTGCGACTTCTTCCTCGGCGAGGGCCGCAGGCTGTACGGCCAAACGGTCCCCAGCGAGATGCCCGACAAGCAGCTGTTCACCTTCCGGGTGCCGGTCGGGGTGGTGGCGGTGGTGACCGCCGGCAATTTCCCGGTGGCCGTGCCGTCGTGGTACCTCGTGCCGGCGTTGGTGTGCGGCAACACCGTGGTGTGGAAGCCGGCCGAGTACGGGGCCGCGGCGGCGCACGCGCTGTTCGAGCTGATGTCGGCCGCGGGGCTGCCCGACGGTGTGCTCAACCTCGTGTACGCCGACGGCGAAGCGACCTTCCAGGGGCTGGCCGAGGCCCTGGGGGCCGGGGTCGTGGACAAGATCGGCTTCACCGGCTCGAGCGAGGTCGGAGCACGCATCGGTGAGCTCGCCGGGCGGCATCTGCAGAGCCCGTGCCTCGAGCTCGGGGGCAAGAACCCGATGGTCGTCACCCCGTCGGCCGATCTCGACCTCGCCGTGGAGGGAGCGCTGTTCTCGGGTTTCGGCACGGCCGGGCAGCGATGCACGTCGCTCGGCACGCTGATCGTGCACCGCAGCGTGCACGACGACTTCCTCGAGCGCTTCGGGCGCGCCGTGGCCGCCGCGCCGATCGGCGACCCGATGCAGGACGTGCTCTACGGGCCGATGATGGACGAGCGCTTCGCCCGCAGGTTCGAAGGCTTCCTCGACTGGATAGGCCCCGCGCACCGCACGCTGGGATCCACCGCCCTGGGGCGGATCTCCGCCTCCAACCCCCGCGCCGGGTTCGTGGGCGATCCGGCCGAGGGCCTCTACTACCATCCGGTGATCGTCGACGGCGTCGATCCCGGCGACGACCTCTTCAAGCGCGAGACCTTCGGTCCGATCGTGGGCGTGACCACCTACGACGACCTCGACGAGGCTATCGCCCTGGCCAACGCCCCCGGTTACGGGCTGTCGGCGGCGATCTACACGACCGATCCGGCCGAGGCGTTCCGTTTCCGCTCGGGGGTGTCGGCGGGCATGGTCAGCATCAACAACTCGACCTCGGGGGCCGAGGCGCACCTGCCCTTTGGGGGCAACGGGCTGTCGGGCAACGGCAGCCGGCAGTCCGGCATGTGGGTGCTCGACCAGTTCACGCGCTGGCAGGCGCTCAACTGGGACTACTCCGGGCGTCTGCAGAAGGCACAGATGGACGTGGCCACGCTGACCCCCGACCTCGGCTTCCGGCTGCCCGAGGACTGATGCCCGCAGGCGACGCGCAAAGCCTCGACCGTCACTTTGCAGAGGCGGTGCTGGCGCTGCGGCCGGCGGCGCGCCCTGGGAACCCCGACGCACCCGTGCGCGCCGGATCGCGGCTCACCGGGAGGCTGTGTCTGGAGCTCTTCGACGCCCAGCTCGCGAGCCGCCACCTCGACCTCCAGGCGCGCGCCCTGCGGGCGCGCGGCGAGGGCTTCTACACGATCGGGTCGGCCGGTCACGAAGGCAACGCGGCGGTCGCCGCCGCCCTGCGCCCCACCGACCCCGCCCTGCTCCATTACCGCTCCGGGGCCTTCTACGTTGCCCGTGCGGCCCAGGTCCCCGGGACCACCCCGCTGCTCGACGTCCTGCTCGGCTGCTGCGCGGCGGCCGACGAACCGATCGCAGGTGGGCGCCACAAGGTCTTCGGCCACCCGGCGCTGGCGATCGTGCCCCAGACCTCCACGATCGCCTCCCACCTGCCGCGTGCCGTCGGGGTGGCGTTTGCGATCGAAAGAGCCCGCCGTCTCGGCGTGGACTGCCGGTGGCCGCAGGACGCGGTCGTGGTGTGCAGCTTCGGCGACGCGTCGGTCAGCCATTCGACCGCAGCGGGCGCCTTCCACACCGCGGCCCGGGCCGCGTACCAGAACCTGCCGCTGCCGCTGCTGCTGGTGTGTGAGGACAACGGCCTCGGCATCAGCGTGCGTACCCCCTCCGGCTGGGTGCGAGCGCGCTTCGAGCGCGACCCTGCGCTGCACTACGTGGCCGCCGACGGCACCGACATCGTGGCCGCCTACGAGGCTGCGTGCTCCGCGGTCGAGCACGTGCGCCGTCGCCGGCGGCCGGTGTTCCTGCACCTCTCGGTGGTGCGCTACCTCGCCCACGCCGGCACCGATCTCGAGCTCGCCTATCGCAACGCCGCCGAGCTCGGTGCCGATCTCGAGCGCGATCCGCTCGTGCACACCGCTCGGACCCTGATCGAGGCGGGTCTGCTGGACCCCGAGGGTGCCGTGGAGCGTTACGAGGCGATGCGTGCCCGGGTGCACAAGGCCGCTGCCGAAGCCGTCACCCGTCCCCGTCTGCGCTCCGCGCCGGAGGTGATGGCGCCTCTGGCTCCGGCCCGGCCCGACGAGGTCGCCCGCGTCGCGGCGCGCGCCCCCGAGCAGGCGGCGCGTGCGGCGATCCACGGTGACCGCCTGCCCGAGGACCAGGGTCCCCTGACCCTCGCCCAGCACATCAACGCGGCCCTCGCCGATGGGCTCGCCACCCACCCCGGGATGCTCGTGTTCGGCGAGGACGTTGGGGTCAAGGGCGGCGTCTACGGCGTGACGCGTCAGCTGGCGCGCCGCGCCGGGGCCGCCCGGGTGTTCGACACCCCCCTGGACGAGCAGGCGATCCTCGGGCTCGCGCTGGGGGCCGGGCTGTCCGGACTGCTGCCGGTGGCCGAGATCCAGTACCTCGCCTACCTCCACAACGCCGAGGACCAGCTACGGGGGGAGGCGGCGAGCCTGAGCTTCTTCAGCAACGGCGCCTACCGCAACCCGATGGTCGTGCGCATCGCGGCTTACGCCTACCAGAAGGGCTTCGGCGGGCACTTCCACAACGACAACTCGGTCGCGGTGCTGCGCGACATCCCGGGCCTCGTGATCGCGTCCCCGGCCCGGCCCGAGGACGCGTCGGCGATGCTGCGCACGTGCCTCGCCGCGGCTGCGGCGGACGGCCGTGTATGTGTGTTCCTCGAACCGATCGCGCTGTACCACACGCGCGACCTGCACGACGACGGGGACGGGGGATGGCTCGCTCCCTATGCCGGGCCCGCGGACTGGGCCGCTACGCACGTCCCGATCGGGCGCGCCCGGCTCCACGGCGACGGCGACGACCTTACGATCGTCACCTCCGGCAACGGCCTCTACATGTCGTTGCGAGTCGCTCGGCGGCTCGCCGAGGCAGGGGTGGGCGCGCGCGTGCTCGACCTGCGGTGGCTGAGCCCGCTGCCGGTCGACGACCTGCTGGCCGCGGCCGGAGCCACGGGGAAGGTGCTGGTGGTCGACGAGACCCGGCGCACGGGGGGTATCTCAGAGGGGGTGGTGACCACCCTGGTGGACGCGGGCTTCGGGGGGCGCATCGTGCGCGTCGCCGGTGAAGACACATTCATCCCGCTGGGGGACGCGGCCAACCTCGTGCTCACCTCCGAGGACGACATCCACAAGGCTGCGGTCACGCTGGCGGGGGCGTGACGGTGGCGCGGGCCACAGTCGCCGGAGATCCTCGCCGGCAGGCTGAGGTCCATGGAGCAGACCGCCGACCGCACCCGCCCGGCCGGGAACCTGGCGCAGGGGGTGTTGGGGGCGATGGCGGTGCTGGAAGGTTGCGCCCGCGACGTCGTGCTCGCCGCCGGCGTGGCCCCCGACGGTCGACTCGGGCCGGCCCGCTGCTTTCCCGGCGAGGGGCCCCGCGATCCGGTCGCGGACGCGCTCGGGTTCGTGCTCACCGAGGGGGCCCGCCGGGGGGTGCTGGTGGTGCACACGCGGCGGCTGCGGTGGAGCGAACCGGCCGCCGGGGTCGTGACCCTGGGCCTCG
>CADDZG010000103.1 GCA_902812355.1 Actinomycetota bacterium
CGTTGGTGCCGGCTCAGGGTTCGTGGGGGGGCCGGCTCGGTTGCGCGGGGGCTGGCTCGGTTGCGTTGGTGCCGGCTCAGGGTCCGTGGGGGCCGGTCCAGGCTCGCACGAGTCCCCGAGGCCCCACCCCGATCGATCTCCGCAGTGCGACGGCCACGTGATAGCGAGTCGTGCCCGGAGCGATCCGTACGGCTCCCAGCCGCCGGTAGAAGCGCAGGAAACTCCCCATGCCCCAGCGGTGGACGATGTAGGAGACCGCGCCGGCCGCCCGCCGGTATGCGTTGTCGATCGCGCCGGCCGTCCCGGAGGTGAAGGCGGCGTCCGGAGGCAGCCCGGAAGGCCGGTCGGCGACCGGCGGAGAGCCGTCGTAGCCGACGTACTGGGCGATGCCTTCGTCGACCCATGCAGGGACGAAGGGACCGGCGAGATATGAGGTGGCCACGTGGGTCAGCTCGTGGGCGAGCACGACCTCGACGTCTCGGCCCGGCTGTGCGATCACCGGCGGGTTCACGACCACGCGCACACCCGTGCGGCGCAGAGCGCGATCGGTGCCGTAGGTAGCGAAAGCGACGAAGCGGTTCACATCGAAGCCGACGTCGAGCAAGCGCCTCAGCTCCGGCTCCGATGCCGGGACGATCACGACCACCCGGTGCGGCCACGGACCGGGCCATAGACCGTCAACCCGTGCGCTCGCGACGCGTACCGTGGCCGCGACCCCGGGCACGTGCACGCATCGCCCGGGCACCGAGGCGCCGCAAGAGCCCCGTAGCAGCACCAGCCGAGGCCGTCGCTGCACGGCGACGCGCCCGAAGTCCCACAGGTCGGTGGCCGTGGTGTAGCCGAGATCGGCGACGTCGTCGTCGCTCGTCACGCTCCAGCGGCCGCCGCGACGCACGTAGGTGTAGTAAGCGTCCTCGATCACCGGGCGGACATCGGCCCCCCGCAGGCGGTAGCGCACCTCGGTCACGGGGATCGCGACCTGCTCCGTCCCCGCGTACCGGGCAGCGTCGGACCGCCTCGCGAGGTCGCCGAGAGCTCCCCATTCCGCCCGCAGCCGGTAGGACCCCAGAGGCAGGGCCCGTAAGCCGTCGAACATCCGCCGTTGCTCGGCGCGAAAGGCGCGGGGGCCGCTCACGGTAGCCATGAACCCGGCACGGTCGCCGTCGATCACCGCCGCGCTCCGGCGCCGGAGCAGCCGCGCTATCCCCGCGCGTGCCGAGCGATCGGCCGGTGCTACCGGAGACACCCGCTCCGGGACCCCCGGAGCCGTCGAACGAGAGGGACTTTGCGCGGGGACCGAGGCTGTCGTGCAGCACAGCGCCGCGACGACGGCGACCGCGACGATCCAGGACGGGGCGCGCACGGAGCCACGCTAACCTCGGACGCGTGGACGGAGCCGAACTGGTCAAGCGCTACCTGCGCGGCAAGAACCTCGAGCAGCTCGGGCGTCTCGACGACGCGGTCGTCGAGTACGAGGCCGTCATCGCCGAAAGGTTCGACGCGACCGGGCCCTACGACCGCCTGATCGCGATCTACGCGCACCAGGCTCGCCACCGCGACGTGATCCGGGTCGCCGGCGCCGCGCTCGACCGGGTGCGCACCCACGACTCGAAGATCGCCTACTACGAGAGGGTCCGTCTCGAGGCCCGGCGAGCGCTGGCCGAGGTGCCCTCTCCCCTGCCCCGGCGCTCGGACTGAGCGCCCGGGGGCCGATCGGCACCCTCGGCGCGGGAGCCGGATGCGTGATCGGGTCGCGCGGCATCCTTGTGCGGATCGCGGGTGCCGGCCGGGCCGGGAGTCTTGCTAAGCGGGCCGGCGTGCCCGGGGGCCGGCGGCATCGGCTCTGCGCGGGATCCCGGGTGCTGGACCGGCTCTGCGGCCGGATCGCAGGGTGCTGGACCGAGGATCGCCTCTGTGCCCGGAGCACCGGGAGCGGGCCCGTGTGCGGATCGCTTCGGCGCGGGACCCAGGTGCATATCGCCGGTGCCGGCCGGGCCGGGAGTCTTGCTAAGCGGGCCGGCGTGCCCGGGGGCCGGCGCCGGCCGGCCCCCGATCGTGCCGCTCCTCGAAGGAGCCGTGCTTGCCCGGAGTCAGGAGCTCAGGGCCTTCTTGGTGCTCACCGAGATGCGACGCGGCTGCACCTCCTCGGCGTAGGGCACCTTCAGCTCGAGCACGCCGCCACTGTAGTCGGCGGAGATCCGGTCGGTGTCGAGCCCCTTGCCGAGAGTGATCTTCTGGGTGAAGTCACCGTAGAAGGTGCCGCGGCGCACGAAGCGCACCTTGTCGGCGTCGTAGGGGAAACGACGGGTGCCGTTGACCAACAGCACGTTCTCCTGCATCGTGACCTCGATCCCGTCGGGGTCCACCTCGGGCAGGTCCATGCGGATCACAAGCCCCTCGTCCGTGTAGAAGACGTCGGTCGGCACGTCGTACGCCCCGTTGCGCCATGAGCTCGGGAGCGGGTCGCTACCCCACATGCTGCGGAACAGGTCCTCGAAGTCACTGCGAGGGCTCACGGTGAACCTCATCACAGCCACCTCCTCGTTCGGTTATCAGGCCACTACGACCACGCCGTGACGGTACCACGACCCCTCATGGTTGTCAATAGAAAATCTGAGTGTTCGTGACGCAGACTTCCTGCGCTGATCGGTTGGGCCACCGAGCCTCGCCGGTGCCTCGGACCAGGCGCGAAGGGCGCGGCACCAAACGATGCGCATCGGGGCACCACCTCCGCGTCGCACTCTTGCTTGCTTGCCACGGCTCTCACGTACGGACCCAGGATGGGACCCGGGCCCGACCAGGCCTCTGCGCGGTGCGAACGGCCCCGACATGGGTCGAACAGATCCCTCGCCGTGGTGACGGCAGCGACGGGCCGATCGCCGGGCCCGGGAGCAGGGAGTGTCACAGGGGCCTCCTACTATCGAACATATGTTCGAGACACAGAAAGTACCGGAAGTCGAGGCATCGCCGGGCGCACCGCACACCGAGGTGACCGGGAGCGCGCTGCATACCGAGGCGCCCCGGGGCACCACCACTAGGGAGACGTCCGGAGGCACGCCGAATACCGAGGCGTCCGGGAGCGCGGCGGTCTCCGGGACCACATCGACGGGGCTCGATGACGACCAGACCGTGGCCGAGCTCGACGACGACGCGCTCACCGACGCCATAGCGCGCCTCGGCTCCGACATCGCTGCCGCCACCGCCCGGCTGCTGAACCTGGTGGCCGAGGCCGACCGCCGCGAGCTGTGGGCGACGTGGGAGGCGCGCAGCCCAGCCGAGTTCCTGTCGTGGCTCACGGGTGTGTCCCTGCATCTCGCGAGGCGCCAGGTGGACACCGCGCAGCGACTGCAGGCCCTGCCCCGCACGTCCGCCGCTCTTGCCCGAGGCGAGCTCAGCTTCTGTCAGGGCGCGGCGATCGCTGCCGTCGCCCGGCCCGACACCGAGGGCGACATCCTCGAGCTCGCCCGCAACGCGACCGCCAACCAGCTCACGAGGGTGATCCGGGGCTACCGCAAGATGCTTCGGGCGATCGATCCGGAGCAAGCGCACGCGCGCCGCTACTTCTCCTACGGTTACGAGGACGACGGCGAGCTCTACCTGCGAGGGCGCCTCGAACCCCACTGTGGCGCGGTCGTGGTCAAGGCCCTCGAGGTGATGCGGGACCGCCTACGCCGGAGCGAACCCGGCCGCGGCTCGGGCGGCGAGCGCGAAGCCGATGCCGGCACCGGGCCAGACCCGGGAGGTGCCGGCACCGGGCCGGACCCGGGAGGCGCCGCCTCGCAGGATCGGGACCCGAGAGCCACCAACGCCGACGCGCTCGTGGCGATGGCCGAGGCCGCACTCGACTCCGGCGATGCCGAGCGCAGCCTCGGGGACCGCTTCCTCGTGATGCTGCACCTGCAACCGGAGGCCCTCCACGGGGATCCGACGGCGCGCTGCGAGATCGAGGGGGCGGGGGCGATCGCAGCCGAGACCGCCGCCTACCTCGCGTGCAGCAGCAACGTCGTCACCGTCACCGATGGCGACGAGCTATCGCTCGGGCGCCGCAGGCGCCATCCGGGCACCGCGCTCCGCCGGGCGGTGCGGGCACGCGACCGCTGGTGCCGCTTCCCGGGATGCACCAACGCCGCCTACCTCGACGTCCACCACCTCCACCACTGGGTGCACGGTGGGCCCACCGATGCGGCCAACCTCGCCCTCTACTGTCGGTCACACCACCTGCTGATCCACCGACGAGGCATCCGGGTCGAGCGCCGCGGCGGCGAACTCGTGCACCTGCGCGCCGACGGCAGAGTCATCACGGCAGCCCCGCAGAGACCGGCGGGCGACGTCGATGCACTCGTCGCCGCCAACCTCGCCGCCGGGGTACGGACCCGCGACTACCCGCCTCCGGGGGCCGGGGAACGGATGTCGTGGTCCTGCGTGCTTCCGGGTGAGCTTTTCGGTTACGACTTCGACACACGTAGCCCCGTGTACTACGAGCTCGATCACCGGGGCCGACGGCGGGGGCCGCGGGCGGCCGACTCAGTAGCCGAGATCGGGGTCGACCACGCCCTCGAGTGGTTCTCCGGCGACGAATCGAGCGACGTTGCGCCGCACCAAGGCGCGCAGCTCGGGCAATGCCATGTCCCACGTGTTGGCAACGTGCGGCGTGATGAGGACGTTGTCCAGCGACCACAGGGGATGGCCGTCGGGCAGAGGCTCGGGATCGGTGACGTCGAGCGCCGCACCGCCGATCACCCCGGCGCGCAGAGCCTCGACGAGAGCATCGGTGTCGACGAGACCGCCTCGAGCGACGTTGACCAGCCAGGCCCCCCGGCGCATCCGCCGTAACCGGCGGGCGTCGATCAAGCCGCGCGTCTCAGCGGTCAGGGCCGCGGCGAGCACCACCCAGTCGCCCTCGGGAAGGACGTCGTCGAGATGCTCCACCGTGACCGTGCGCTGCGCGCCCGGTAAGGGGGCTCCCGAACGGTTGACGCCGATCGCGGAGATCCTGAGGGCGTCGAGCATCGGTACGAGCGCCCTGCCGATACCTCCGGTCCCCACCACGATCGCCGTGGTCCCGGCGACGACGCGCTCGGGCACGTCTTGGCGGGCACGCCGCCACGACCGCGCTCGGGCGTGCACGTGCAGGCACCGGGCCGCGGCGAGGATCAGCGCGAGCGCGTGCTCGGCGCAGGCGACGCCGTACACGCCCTTGGTGCAGGTCCACACGCGGTCCCGATCGATCACGCCTGCGGCGACGAAGCGTTCGATACCGGCGAAGGGGAGCTGCACCCAGCGGGCCGGGCTCCGCCCCAGCAGCTCGCGCAGTGCCTCGGGGTGACGCGGGTCGGTCCACACGAGAGCGTCGGCATCGCCGGGGTCGCCGACCTCGGCCCCCGCGACGAGCACCGCCTCGACCAGCCCCGGTTCGGCCTGTGGTGCGATGGCGACGACCGCGCCCACTACAGCAGAGGCTCGCTCGCCGCGTCCACCTCGGCGCTGCCGCACGATGGGCACACCTGGTCGCCCCCCTGCACGGGGAAGGTGTCGCCGCACTCGGAGCATCGCAGCACCACGAGGGATTCCATCGAGGTCTCCCGCTCCTCGGGCATGGCTACACCATAGTTGAGCCCGCCGGGCCCGATCGGCCCACCGGTGCCGTGCACTCACGCCGCGCCTGCATACCGCGCCGGCACGTTTCGATCGGGCACGTGCCGGACAGGCTTCGGTCCGGCGCATCCGGCCCATACATCTGTCCGGCACATGGGGCCCACCCGTCGGGCCCCGCCGCCCGATCAGGCTCGCACCTCAGGCTCGCACGAAGGTCAGGCCGTCCCCCGAGACGTCGACCTTCACTGTGTCGCCGTCTCGGAAGGTTCCATCGAGCAGCTTGAGCGCCAACGGGTTCTCGATCTCACGCTGGATCAGGCGCTTGAGGGGCCGA
This sequence comes from Actinomycetota bacterium, assembly GCA_902812355.1. Classification (GTDB taxonomy): domain Bacteria; phylum Actinomycetota; class CADDZG01; order CADDZG01; family WHSQ01; genus CADDZG01. The sequence goes on from CADDZG010000103.1 coordinate 5,930, forward strand.
GCCCCGTAGGCTGGGTCGTAGCCCTTGTCGGCGAGGTACGCGCTCGCGGCGTCGGTGAGCTCGAGGCGCACATTGCGCTCGGCGAGGCGGCTGCGCAGGCCCTCGACCTGCAGGCGCACGATCTGTGCCAGGTCCTCGCGCGAGAGGCGGTGGAACACGATGATCTCGTCCACCCGGTTGAGGAACTCGGGCTTGAAGTGCGCGCGCACGGTCGCCATGACCTTCTCGGTCATCGACTCCTCGGTCTCGTCGGGCGACAGGATGTACTGCGAGCCGAGGTTGCTCGTCATGATGATCACGGTGTTGCGGAAGTCCACCGTGCGCCCGTGACCGTCGGTCAGGCGGCCGTCGTCGAGTATCTGCAACAGAACGTTGAACACGTCGGGGTGCGCCTTTTCGATCTCGTCCAGCAGCACCACCGAGTAGGGCCGACGCCGCACCGCCTCCGTCAGCTGGCCCCCCTCCTCGAAGCCAACGTATCCGGGAGGTGCACCGATGAGCCTCGCGACCGTGTGCTTCTCCATGTACTCGCTCATGTCGAGGCGGATCATCGCCCGCTCGTCATCGAACAGGAACTCGGCGAGCGCCCGGGCGAGCTCGGTCTTGCCCACGCCCGTGGGTCCGAGGAACAGGAACGAGCCGATCGGACGGTTGGGGTCGCCGAGGCCCGACCGGGCCCGGCGGATCGCGTGGGACACCGCGGTGACCGCGTCGTCCTGGCCCACGACGCGGGCGTGCAGCCCTTCCTCCATGTGCACGAGCTTGGCGACCTCTCCCTCCATCAGCTTGCTCACGGGGATCCCGGTCCACCGGGAGACGACCTCGGCGATGTCCTCCTCGTCGACCTCCTCCTTGAGGAAGCGGCGCTCCGACTGGAGCTCGGCGAGCCGGTCGTTGGACTCCTCGAGCTCGCGCTGCAGGGTCACCAGCCGCCCGTACCGAAGCTCGGCGGCACGACCGAGGTCCCCGTCGCGTTCGGCGCGCTCTGCCTCCCCCCGCACGGCCTCGATCTCGGCCTTGAGCTCACGGATGCGGTCGATCGCCTCCTTCTCCTGGGCCCAGTGGGCCTTCATCGAGTCCATCTCCTCGTGCAGAGAGGCGAGCTCTTCCTCGATGCGGGCCAGGCGCTCCTTGCTGGCCTCGTCCGTCTCCTTGGACAGCGCGGCCTTCTCGATCTCGAGCTGCTTCGCCCTCCGGTCGAGCACGTCTATCTCGATCGGCATCGAGTCGATCTCGATCCGCAACCGCGAGGCGGCCTCGTCCACGAGGTCGATCGCTTTGTCGGGCAGGAAACGGCCGGTGACGTAGCGGTTCGACAGCACCGCGGCGGCCACCAACGCGGCATCCTGGATCCGCACACCGTGGTGGACCTCATAGCGCTCCTTGAGCCCGCGCAGGATCGCGATCGTGTCTTCGACCGACGGCTCGCCGACCATGATCGGCTGGAAACGACGCTCTAGAGCGGCGTCCTTCTCGATGTGCTTGCGGTACTCGTCGAGCGTGGTGGCGCCGATCATCCGCAGCTCGCCGCGCGCCAGCATCGGCTTGATCATGTTGCCGGCGTCCACGGCTCCCTCGGCCGCACCCGCCCCGACGATCGTGTGGAGCTCGTCGACGAAGGTGATGATCTCGCCTTCGGAATCGGCGATCTCCTTGAGCACCGCCTTGAGGCGCTCTTCGAACTCGCCCCGGTACTTGGAGCCGGCCACCATCGAGGAGATATCCAGGGCAACGATGCGCTTGTTGCGCAGGGACTCCGGCACGTCTCCGGCGACTATCCGGTTCGCGAGTCCCTCGACGATCGCGGTCTTGCCTACGCCGGGTTCGCCGATCAGCACCGGGTTGTTCTTGGTCCGGCGAGACAGCACCTGGATCACCCGGCGGATCTCGTCGTCCCTCCCGATCACCGGATCGAGCTTGCCGCGGCGCGCCGCCTCGGTCAGGTCGCGCCCGAAGCGCTCGAGCGCCTGATACTTGTCCTCAGGGTTCTGATCGGTGACGCGTTGCGAGCCCCGCACCTCGGCGAGGGCCGCGAGCAACCGGTCGGCGGTGATACCGACGCCCTTGAGCACCGCACCGGCGCGTGCATCGTCGAGCAACGCCAGCAGCAGGTGCTCGGTGGAGACGTAAGCGTCGCCCATCTGCTCGGCCCGGGAGGCGGCGGCCTCGAGCACGTCGCGCAGGGCCGGAGACAGGTAGGTGTCGACCCGGCCGTAGACCTTGGGCAGGGCGGAGAGCGCCTCGTCCACGTCGTCGCGCAGGGCGCGCGGAGACACGCCGAGCTTCTGCAGCAGCGGATAGGTGACGCCCTCGGGCTGCGCGAGCAGCGCCGCCAGCAGATGTAGCGGCTCGATCTGCTGGTTGTTGGCGTCCCGGGCCGCCTTCTCGGCCCCCGCCAGCGCCTCCTGGCTGCGTACCGTCAGCTTGTTGATGTCCATCCGCACCTCGCTCCGACGCTTGAGTACCTAGACAGGATGAAACCTGAGTGCAATATTGTCAAGGTCTGCAACCGGACCTCGCCGGCGCCTATTCCCCGGCACGAGGGCCGTGCCCTCTCGAGCGGCGGTCGGGGTGCCGATCCGGGCCGGGCGTTGGCTGTGCCGCACCCCGGGCCGGGCCCTTGGACGTGCCGCACCCCGGGCCGGGCCTTTGGACGTGCCCCACCTCGGGCCGGGCCTTTGGACGTGCCGCACCTCGGGCCGGGCCCTTGGA
>CADDZG010000104.1 GCA_902812355.1 Actinomycetota bacterium
GCTCCCGGCCTCGCCGCCTGCGCCGCCCCTGAGCCGGCACCCGCACCCCGGCCTGGTCGCAACCGCATCACACGCGCCGACCGGCTTAGGCTGGGCCGGCGATGGCCGCCCGTAGAGTCGCGCTCGCGATCGACATCGGAACCACCGCCACCAAGGCGCTGGCGATCGACGCGTACGGCGAGGTGCTGGCCGAGGCTTCGTGCGGCTATCCGCTGTCCATCCCCGAGCCCGGGGCGGCCGAGCTCGATCCCGACGAGGTGCGTTCCGCGGCCCTGGAGGCACTGGCCCGCTGCCGGCGCGACGCGCATGCTTCGCCGGTGTCCCTGTCGTTCAGCTCGGCGATGCACAGCCTCATCGCGGTGGACGATGCTTGGCGGCCGCTGAGCGGCTGCTTCACCTTTGCCGACGAACGCCCGGCGGCGCAGGCCCGGGCCCTGCACGAGCGAGGGATCGCCGCCCGTCTGCACGCGCGCACCGGCACCCCGGTGCAGGCGATGTCGCCGCTATGCAAGCTGCTGTGGCTCGCCGAGCAACGGCCCCGCATCTTCGCTTCCGCGGCACGTTTCGTGTCGCTCAAGGAGTACGTGCTGGCGGCGCTGGTCGAAGAGCCGGTGGCCGACTCGTCGATGGCGTCGGGCACCGGCCTCTATTCGCTCGCCGGTGGGGATTGGGACACCGAGGCCCTCGCGGTGGCGCAGATCGATGCCGCCAGGCTGTGCCCGGTGGCGGCGGTGGATGAACCCCTCACCCTGCGGGCCGACGCGGCCGATGAGCTGGGGCTGCCCCGGGACGTCTTGGTGGTGCCGGGAGGCGGGGATGGCCCGCTCGCCAACCTCGGCTCGGGGGTGCGCGAGCCGGGACTGCTCGCCCTCACGGTCGGCACTAGCGGGGCCGTGCGTGCCACCGCCACCGAAGCGCGCGTCGACGGCGACGGCATCCTGTTCTGCTACGTGATCGATGCCGAACGCTTCGCGATCGGGGGACCGATCAACAACGGCGGAGTGGTGATCCGCTGGCTGCGCGGGATCCTCGGCGAGGACGATCCCCTCGGCCTCGAGGAGGTCGACGCTCTGGCCGCCGCGGCCGAGCCGGGGGCGCAGGGCCTGCTGTTGCTGCCATTCCTCACCGGGGAACGGGCCCCGCTGTGGGATCCGGCGGCGCGCGGGGTGCTGTTCGGGCTCAGCCTCGAGCACCGCCGCGAGGACGTCGCCCGCGCGGCGATGGAAGGCGTGGCTTTCGCTCTGGCGACCGTTGCCGACCCGGTCGAGGAGCTGGTGGGTCGTGCCGAAGCGGTGCGGGCCGGCGGCGGTTTCGTGAACTCGCGGCTGTGGGTCCAGATCGTGGCCGACGTGTTGGGTCGTCCGGTGCAGGTGCCGGCGCACGCAGACCCCTCTGCGATCGGGGCGGCGGTGATCGCGCTCGCCGCCGCCGGTGCGCTCGACCCTGCCGACGTCGACGACCGATGGCTCGGCGGGGTCACTACCTACGAGCCCGATCGCCGGAACGCCGAGGTCTACGCGCACTTGCGCGGGCTCTACCGCGAGGTCACCTCCGCCTTGGCCGGATGCTTCGCCGATGCGGCCCGCCTCAGCCGCACCCGGGCGGCAGAGGCGGCCGGGCCGGCCGACCTCGGCTGAAGCTCAGATCGTGCGCAGCGAGCCCAGCGAGGCGAGAGCGCCGGCGAGGGCACATCCGGCCGAAGCGGCGCGCACCAGCAGCGGCCGCGTGCTGCGCCGGGCGACGACGAACAGGATCAGACCCACCACCAGTAAGGCGACTCCCATGACCATGCGGTCGAACGCGAACGGCGGTCCGGGGGCGAGGTTCGCCGGGGCCGCGGCCGGCAGCGAGCCGGTGGCCAGGGACAGGCGATGGGTCAGGGCCTCTTCGCCCTCGTGCACCGTGATGAAGCCGTTGCGCACCATCGAGGCCAGAACCTCGGCCTGGCGAGCACGTGCGGCGGCCGGATACGAGTAGGGATCGTAGGCGCTGGGGGCCTGGATCAACCCGGCCAGCACGCTCGCCTGCGCCAGGTCGAGACGGCGCGGGGCCACGGCGAAGTAGGTGCGCGCAGCCGCGGCAATGCCGTAGGCATGGTGGCCGAAGTAGACGCTGTTGAGGTAGTCGGCAAGCACCTGCTGCTTGGGGTGGGATGCGGATATCCGTAGCGCGATCACCGCGTCCTGAAGCTTGAGCCACGGCGAGTGGTCGTTGCCGCCGAGGTAGATGATCTTGCCGAGCTGTTCGGGGATCGTGCTCGCCCCCTGCGCCGCAGTGAAATGCGTGATGTCGTAGGCGGCCGCGCGCAACACGCCGAGGATGTCGATCCCATGGTGACGATAGAAGCGTTCGTCCTCGGTGGCGATAACCGCCTCGCGCAGAACGGGCGCCACGGCCGAGAGCGGCACCGGCGCGGAACCGTGGCGGCGGTCGAGCCTCGCCACCCGGCCCTGCAGGTCGCGCGGCACCGGAGCCGCGACCCACGCGGCCGCAACCACCGCGATCGCTGCGAGCGCGATCGTCAGGACCACGCCGGCGAGCACCGGGCGTTGGGGATGCGACGACACGGAACTCCACGCTAGTGCGTGGTGTCCGGGCAACCCGCGTTCTTAACGAAGCTGCAACCGATACTTCACGCGACGCTCACGGCCGCGGTGCGGCCTCCCGCAGAGCGACGGCGGCGACGATGTGGGAGAGGTGGCTCAGCGCGAGCGGGAAGTTGCCCAGCATCTGGCGCCTCTCGACGTCGTACTCCTCAGAGAACAGCCCGAGGTCGTTGGCGGTACCCAGGGCCGAACGGAACACCCCCCGAGCTTCGTCGAGCCGGCCCTGGTTGGCGAGACACTCCGCCAGCCAGAACGAGCAGCAGACGAACGCGCCCTCCTTCTCGTCCCGCTGGTAGCGCAGCAGCAGCCCATCTTCGACCTCGAGCTCGTCGCGCACCGAGCGGGTGGTCCGGATCATGCGGTCGTCGTCCCACGCGACGAACCCGATGCGGGGCAGCAACAACAACGAAGCGTCCATGTCGGTGCTCCAGTACATGCGTACGAACACTCCGCGGCGGCGGTCGTAGCCGTTGGCCTCGATCGAGGCTCGCACCTCGGCGCGCGCCTGCTCCCAGCGTTCGAGCGGGGCGTCGAGCGAGCACTCCTTGGCGAGAGAGATGCCTCGGTCGAGAGCCGCCCAGCACATCGCCTTGGACAGGACGTAATGGCGCGGCTCGCCGCGGCTCTCCCAGATCCCTCTGTCCGGGGTCGGCCAGCGGCGAGCCGCCTCGTCGACGAGACTCACGAGGAAGCGCCAGTAGTCCTCGTCGGGCCGGTGCCCCCGTTGATGCCAGCGCCACGCAAGCTCCAGCAGCTCGCCGTAGACGTCGTGCTGGCGCTGGGTGGCGGCCTGGTTGCCGATCCGCACCGGGCGTGACCCCCGGTAACCCTCGAGCGCCCGCAGGTCGAGCTCGTCGAGACGCCTTTCGCCCCCAACCCCGTACATGATCTGGAGGTCGCGGGCATGCCCGGCGCTGCTGCGCTCCACGAAGCGGCGGAAGCCGTCGGCCTCCGCGTCGTAGCCAAGCACGGCCAGCGATCGCACCGCGAAGCTCGTATCCCGGATCCATGAATAGCGGTAGTCCCAGTTGAGCGTGCCGCCGATCTGCTCGGGCAGTGAGGTGGTGGCGGCCGCTGCGATCGACCCGGTGGGCGCGTAGGTGAGCGCTTTGAGCACGATCGCCGAACGGATCTCCGCCTCGGATACCTCCGTGTCGTCGTTCCGGCCTTCGACCCATCTCTCCCACCACGCCACGGTCTCGTCGAGGTGATCCTCGAGCTCTGCCGGAGTCTGGGGGCCGGGGGGTTCGTCCTCCAGGAGGTGGGGTGCGGTGAATCGCAGCGACAGGTAGGAGGCATCTCCCTCGCGCAGCGTGCGATCCGCCACCAGGTCGTGGTCCCCCCGCTGCTCGAGCTCGAGGTCGGACCACAGGACTAGAGCCTCGTCCCCGCCGATGACCCACACGATGCCGTCGTTTCGCACCCGTACCCACGGCAGGACCTCGGCGTAGTCGAAGCGCGGGCAGATCTGCGCCCGTATGCGCACCGAGCCCGAGCTGCAGCGGGCCCGGCGCACGATCTCGTTGCGCGGGTGGTGCTTGCCCCCCCGGCGCATGGCCATGAGATCGGTGAGCGCCAGGGTTCCCGAGGCCGTGCGGAAGGTCGTCTCCAGCACGAGCGTGTTCGGGAGATAGCGGCGCTGCACCTCGAGGACCTCCTCGGCCGGAGCCAGGGTGCAATGCCCTCCGCGCTCGTGGTCGAGCAGGCGCCCGAACTGGCTGCCTGCATCGACGCGCGGCATGCAGCACCAGTCGATCGCCCCGCGTCGGTTGACCAGCGCGACCGAATGACAGTCGGCGATCAGGGCATGATCGCCGATATCCGGGTAACGCTCTGCCTCATTCATGCGGCGCGAGCGTACCCGCGACGAAGGCTGCTTCCGCTGCTATCTGCGCGCGGCCGCGACCGCCGCACCGGCGGCCAGCGCGAACGCTCCGAGCACGGCAGTCTTGTAGCGGTTGGCGACCGCCTGGACGCTGTGAGGGTGTGCTTGGGCGTCGAAGTCCCCGTGGGCCCCCGGGTCACCGGGTGCCGGCTCCCACAGGTTGGCCGGCTGCCCCGGGTCCGCTCTCTGGTCCCGTTGTTGAGCCTGGTAGTTGGTGCGGGCGAGATAGCGGTCGAGGAGCCCGCCGGCCACACGGTTGCCGAGGATCGTGGCGACGGTCGAGCCCCCGACCCAGAACTCGCGTCGTGCCGGATGCTCCGCCGCCCACAGGATCGCGTCCGCACACACCTCCGGCTGGTAGATCGGGGGCACCGGCTGAGCCTTGTTGGGCATCTTGGTCTCGCAGTGGTCGAACTGGGGAGTGTTGACCCCCGGCAGGTGCACGGTGATCACGCGAACGTTGCTGCCCGCGTGCATGAGCTCGCAGCGCAGCGACTCCATGAAGCCCTGGAGGGCGTGTTTTGCTCCGCAGTAGGCGCTCTGCAGCGGGATGCCGCGGTAGGCGAGGGCCGAGCCTACCTGCACGATCACGCCGCGATTGCGCGGCAGCATGCGTGACAGAGCCGCCTTGGTGCCGTAGACGGACCCCAGATAGGTGACCTCGGTGGCCCGGCGGAACTCGTCCGGCGAGATGTCCTTGAACTCGGCGAAGACCGTGGTCATGGCGTCGTTGACCCACACGTCGATCGGTCCCAGCTCGGCCTCGACGCGCCCGGCCGCATTCTCGACCGCTGCGGCGTCGGCAACGTCGGTGGGCACCGCCAGGGCCCGGCGCCCGGCCCTCTCTACCTCCTTGGCGGCTGCCTCCAGCCCGTCGCCGCCCCGGGCCACCAACCCGACGTCGTAGCCGTGAGCGGCGAAGGCGCGCACGCAGGCACGCCCCACGCCAGAGGTTGCTCCTGTGATGACCGCGGTGGCCGACATCGCTTCTCCCTTGTGCTGGGCGGCCCGGCGGGCCGCCGGATATCCCGGATCATCCGCCCTAGCTGTGGTATCCGCAGGCGTGAGCAGCGAAACCTGCTTCCGAGGTGGGGCGGCCGATGTGGGAACGCGGCCCCGGCAGGGTAGGAAGATCCCGCCATGAGGTTGGCGATGAGGCTACCGGACGAGCCACGTGCCGTGGCGGAGGCTCGTCGCGCCGTGTCCTCTTTCGGCGAGGAGCTGATGCCCGCGAAGCTCGAAGACCTGCGCTTGCTGACCACCGAGGTCGTGACCAACGCGATCCGTCACGCCGGTGGCTGGGTCGACCTGCACATCGATGCGCTTCCGGGATGCGTGCGGGTCGAGGTCATAGATCCGGGGCCCGGCTTCGCGCCGGGCCCCCCGGATCCCCCGAGCACCGATTCGATCGACGGCCGGGGTCTTTACCTCGTCGACCAAATCGCCGACCGCTGGGGCGTCGAGCGCGGCCGCCGCACCCGCGTGTGGTTCGAGATCGGCGCAGGCTGAGGGCCTAGTTCTCCCCCCGGATCGTTGCCGGCGTGCGGGTCGCGCCGACCCACCGGGGCCCCCAGTAGTAGGGGTCCCACACCGAGGCCCTGCGCACCCCGTGCGAGGTGGCGGACACGAACCTGCCGTGACCGATGTAGATGCCGGCGTGCGTCGCTTTGGCTCCGGAGTAGGTATGGAAGAAGACGATGTCGCCCTTCTTGAGGTGGCTGCGGCGATGGATCCGCTTGTAGCGTGCCCACGTGCCCATCTCGTACTGCCGCTGGGCGTCGTGGGGCAGCGAGTCGCCGTTGTTGTAGTAGGTCCAGCGCGTGAGCCCCGAGCAGTCCCACGAGTTGGGCCCGGTTCCCCCGTAGGCGTAGCGGTCCCCGAGCTGTTCCTTGACCCGCTCGACCAGGTGCCGCCGCTCCTTGAAGCGGTTCTTGAACTCGTGCGCCTGGGCCGGGACCGCCGGGGCCACCACCGCACCCGCTACGAGCAGGGCCCCCAGCCGTGCGAGCGCGCGCCGCAGTCGAACGCGATCCACTGTGTCTCCCACCTCCCGCGATAGGCGGATGTCTACAGTTCGGCGTGGTCACGCCGGCGTTCGGGGTGAACCCTAGGGGGTTCGGGCGCGCTCTTGCAGGTCGGTGCGGTCAGCAAGATGGTGCCCGGATGTTGTGGCTCCGCCACAACGCGGACGCCGGACCAGGCCCGGGATCAGCCCTGCACCGGCACGCGCACGCCGCCGGACAGCACGACGAAGAAGAAGATCACGTCTATCCCGCCGAGCACGAGCCCCGCGATCGCCAGGCCGCGTCCACCGAGGCCGGGGGTGGCGTCGGTGTCGCGCTTGCCCAGGTACCCGAGCACCAGGGCGGCGGCGCCGAGGACGACGCCGAGGACGAACACGCCTATCAGCCCGCACACGAACGACGCGATCGCCTTGCCGCTGATGCCGGCGGGGCGCGCCTCGGCCGGCTGTGGCATGGTTACGCCTCCTTCGTGCAGGTCGCGGGGACCTTCCCCGGCACCCTACCCGTGAGGGCACGGGGTGACCTCATCCCGAGCTGTCGCCGGGCATCTTGTCCTGCTCGGTCTCCTCCCACACGGTCCAGTCCTCGAGCTGCTCGACGTTGAACTGGTAATCGAACACCAGCGAGCCCCCGTAGGTGGCTCCGTACATCACGACGATGGCGGCGATCAGCGACAGGGCGAGCTCCAGCCCCGTGCTCGGGCGGTTGCCGTAACCGGCGAGGTGCAACGCCATGTCGGCGGCCACCACGAGGGTCACGAACACCATCACCACCGCGTGCCAGTTGGTGGTGCGCCACACCTGCGTGTGCTTGGCCCGTCCGATCGGGCCGGTGGTGCGATCCCTGTCGAGCCCCTTCCACCAGTCCCAGAAGCCGGTGGTGGCGGTGAGCAGCGAGACCGCCAGCCCGCCCACCAGCACGTATGTCGCCGCGGCGAAGAGGTGAGCGCCGAGGCTCCCGGGCCCGGCGATGAGCGAGATCAGGTCGAAGGCCGCCGCGAACACGTAGGCGGCGATCGGGATGTCGGTCAGCGGCGGGTGCAGCGGCTTGCCGGCCCACCCCCGCAGCCCCTTGAAGGCGCGGCCCCGCAGCGTGATGGCGGGGCGGATCGAGAACAGCCTCGGCATGCTCAGCCTCCTCCCGGTCGGGCACCGTTTCCGTCGCCGACGCCAAGCTGCATCAGGAACGTGGTGCGCGCTTCCCCAGGCTCGCGCAGGGCGCCGCGCAGCGCGGTGGTGACGACCCTGGTGTCGGTCGAGCCCGGCCGGCACGCGAGCTGCATGTCGAGCACGACGCCGACCCCCGCGGCGTCGAGCCGCTCCTCGAGGCAGGCGGCAACCGTGCCGGCGAGCCTCTCGGGGACCACCAGGCCGCGCAGGCAGGACTCGAGGACCCGGGCGAGCTTGGACAACCCGACGAGCCGGTCACCCGGCAGGTAGCAGATGTGGGCCACGCCCCGGAGGCGGGCGACATGGCAGGCGCACAGGGCCCCGAAGGTGATGCCATGGGTCGTGACCAGGCCGTCGTAACCGATGTCGTCCTCGAGGGCGGTGATCCGTACGGGTGTCTGGGTGGTCTCCTCCTCGAGCAGCCTCGCCACCCGGCCCGGGGTGTGGCGCAGGTGTGGCGCGTGAGGGTCCTCCCCGAGCGCCCGGATCAGGTCCGCGACCGCCCGCTCGATCGCCGGGCGCGACGCGCGTGTGCCCGGATCGGCGTGCGGCACGACGGTGCCGGGGTCGGGGGGCAGCGGCCAGCCCTCGCTCACGACGACGCTTCCTCGAGCACCACGCAGCAGCGACTCGGCTGCGGGCGGAGGCGGGCGGCGCCCTCGTCCCCCCCGCAGCCGCGCAGGAGACCCTGGATGAAGCAGAGGTTGAGGCCGCACACGAGTTCGGGCTCGAGGCGGGCCAGCCGGTGGAACGGGCAGTTGTCCAGGATCACGGTGCCGCCTTGCCGGCGCGGCTCGAACCCGAGACTCTCGAGCACCGCCACCGGATCGCCGGGGGCCGCGGCGGCCTACCCGGCGATCCGGTGGCGGTGCTCGAG
>CADDZG010000105.1 GCA_902812355.1 Actinomycetota bacterium
GCGCTGCGGGCCCTGCGCGCCAAGCTGTAGCGGTCGAGCGGCGCGCGGGCCGGCTCGGGGGACCCGCGCCGGAGGGCGCCGTGGGCCTACCCGTGCCGTGCGACTGGAGCGAAGAGGCAGGCGGCAATCGATAGGACCAGAGCGGCGCCGAGCGCCGGCCTCTTCATCGGTCCACGGGTGGCAGCGTCACCTCCTGGGTCTGCAAGCCCGCCAGGGCCTTGCCGACGAGGGCGTCGACGTCGAGCTCGGACTCGGCGCCCGCAACGATGTCCGGGTGAGCCCGGGTCGCCGGCCGACGGGGCTCGAACAACACGCAGCAGTCCTGGTAGGGGCGCACCGACAGGGCATAGGTCCCGATCCGCAGGGCATCGTCGATGATCTCCTGCTTGTCCATCCCGATCAGGGGACGGAGCACGGTGGCACCGGGCACGGCGGCGTCGATCGTGGCGAGGTTCTCGATCGTCTGCGACGCGACCTGTCCGAGGGAGTCGCCGGTGACCAGGGCACGCGCCTCCCGCTGCTCGGCGAGGGCGGCGGCGATCCGTAGCATCGCTCGGCGGTACAGGATCGTCCTCAGGCTCGAGGGGGCGTGGGTCACGATCTCGCGTTGCACGTCGCCGAGGGGCACGAGGTGCAGGGTCACGGCGAGCTGGTAGCGGGAGAGCACGCCACAGATATCCGTCACCTGCCGCACTGAAGACGGGTCGGTGAAGGGCTGGCCGTGGAAGTGCAGGCACTCGACCTCGGCCCCCCGCCGGGCCATGCGCCACGCCGCCACCGGTGAGTCGATGCCTCCGGACAGCAGGGCCAGCATGCGCCCGGAGACGCCGGCGGGCAGCCCCCCCGGGCCCTCGAGCCGCTCGCGGTACACCGCCGCGGTGTTGCCGAACAGCTCGATGTGCACGGTTGCATCGGGATCGTCGAGGTCCACGGGCCCGCCGGTGGCATCGACCACCGCCTGGCCCACGGCGACGTTGATCTCCCGGGAGGAGAGATCGAGGCTCGAGTAGGAGCGACGGGCCCTGATCGCAAACGACGAGAACGATCCCGGGGGCATGAGGGTCACCGCGGCGCGCGCGAGGGCGTCGAGGGCGGGCTCGACACGCACGCCGTGCCCGACGTAGGCGACGCCGAACACGCATGCCGCGCGTTGCGCCGCAGCGGCGGCGTCGCCACCGGGCTCGAACTCGACCGAGATGCGTCCGAACCCCCGGCGCACCCGCCGGTAGCCGGTGCCGCGCAGAGCGCGCTTGATGTTGCGCGCCAGGGTGCCCTCGAAGAAGTCGCGATTGCGGCCCTTGAGTCCGACCTCGTGGTAATGCACCACGAGCAGCGGGACGGCGTTCTCAGGCAGGCTCGTCTTCGAGTCCGATCGAGAAGATGGCCTCGACGTCATGTCGTGAGTAGACCTTGAAGGCGACGAGCGTCTGGGTGCGTTGAACCCCCTCGACCCGGGCGATCCCCTCGGTGACGACGCGGGCGATGTCCTCGTGCTCGCGCGTCCGCACCATGATGACGAGGTCGTAGTCGCCGGCCACCGAGTAGACCTCGGAGACCTCGGGGAGATCGGCGATCTCCTGTGCCGTCTCGGGCACGCGATGGATGTCGCAGGTCGCAAGGACCACGGTCGTGATCACCGGGCCAGCGTATAACCGCTCGCCCGCCGAGGGGGCCGCGTAGCGGCTAGATCGTGACCATGTCCCGGAGCTTGCCCGGGGTGGAGGGGTGGCGGAGCTTGGACAGCGCCTTGGCCTCGATCTGGCGGATCCGTTCGCGCGTGAGGTTGAACTCCTTGCCGACCTCTTCGAGCGTGCGCGGCTCGCCGGTGACGAGGCCGAAGCGCAGCGCCAGCACCTTGCGCTCGCGCTCGGACAGCGAGTCGAGCATGTCCCACAGGTCTTCCTGGCGCAGGGCCACGGCGGCGGCCTGGAACGGCCCCTCGACGTCCTCGTCCTCGATGAAGTCTCCGAGCTCCGCATCCTCGTCGCCCACCGGCTCGTGCAGGGATACGGGCTCGGGCAAGACCCGGAACGCCTCGCGCACCTTGTCCGGGGTGAGGTCGGACGCCGCGGCGATCTCGTCGAGCGTGGGCTCCCGGCCCATCTTCTCGAGCAGCTCGCTCTGGACCTTGCGCACCCGGTAAAGGGTCTCGACCATGTGCACCGGGATGCGGATCGTGCGGGCCTTGTCGGCGATCGCCCGGGTGATCGCCTGCCGGATCCACCACGTCGCATAGGTGGAGAACTTGAAGCCGCGCTGGTAGTCGAACTTCTCGACCGCCCGCATCAGCCCGAGGTTGCCCTCCTGGATCAGGTCGAGCAGGGGGAGTCCGGCGGCCGAGTACTTCTTGGCGATCGACACGACGAGGCGGAGGTTGCTCTGGATGAACCGGCGCTTGGCCGCCCGTCCGGCCCGCACCTGGGCCTCGAGCTCGCGCCTCTGCTTCGCGGTGAGCTTGCCTCCGGACTCGAGCTTGGCGGCCGCCTCCTCGCCCTCTTCGATCGTGCGGGCGAGCTCGACCTCCTGCACGTCGGTGAGCAGGGGGTACTGGCCGATCTCGCGCAGGTACTGCCGCACGAGATCCTCGTGGCTGGCCTCCTCCCTCGCCTCGTAGTGACGCGGTGCCTGACTCATCTATGCATCATTCCTTCTGCTCGCCCGATCCGGTCGCTGCCGGTGCTACGGCGCGCCACCCACCCGGCCGGCGGCGTCGATCCGAGAGGCAGGCTTGTCGTGCGGTGCCGTCCGGCCGGCCGTGGCCCCTGAGGAGCCTGTTCTGCCATGTTACGGCAAGCCCGGCCCGTTGAGAAGGCGCGCGCGCCGACACAGCATGCTCAACGCCCGGCCGAGCCGGGCTATTCCCGGTCCGGCGGACCGGCGCAGGCCCGGCCCGTCAGCGGACGGACAGGAAGCGCTGGTTGACGGCGTTCCAGTCCACCGTGTTCCACCACGCCTGGAGGTACTCGGGGCGGCGGTTCTGGTACTTGAGGTAGTAGGCGTGCTCCCACACGTCCACGCCGAGGATCGGCGTGAGCCCGTCCATCAGCGGCGAGTCCTGGTTCGGCCGGGCCTCGACCCGGAGGTTGCCCGAGCCGTCGAGCACGAGCCAGCCCCACCCGGAACCGAACTGGTTGGCGGCCGCGTTGGTGAGCTCGTCCTGGAACTCCTTGAAAGAGCCGAAGGCGGAGTTGATCGCGTCGGCGATCTCCCCGGTCGGCTCACCGCCCCCGTTGGGCCCCATGATCTTCCAGAAGAGGCTGTGGTTGGCGTGCCCGCCACCCTGGTTACGGACCGCGGTCTTGACCTCGTCGGGCAGGCTCGAGAAGTTGCGCAGGAGATCCTCGACGTCGTCGGGCGTGTCGAGGTTCTCGACCGCGGCGTTGAGCTTGTCGACGTAGCTCTGGTGGTGCTTGGTGTGGTGGATCTCCATCGTCCGGGCGTCGATGTGCGGCTCCAGGGCGGAGTAGTCGTAGGGGAGATCGGGGAGCGAGTAGGTGCCCATACCGTCCTCCTTCAGGTAGTCGGTTACGGCGTTATCGCCAGTCTACCCGCAGCCGCCGCGCTCTACCCCGAGCTCGCCCTGCTTGCACCCGGCCGGCGGCAGCTGCGATGGCCTCGGCGCCCGTCGCCTAAGCTCGACCTGCAGAGCCGACAGGGCGGTTAGCTCAGAGGGAGAGCACTGCGCTTACAACGCAGGGGTCGCTGGTTCGAACCCAGCACCGCCCACCGTTCTTGGTGTTGCGCGAACCGCCGGGGGGGATGCGGTAGGTGGCGGTCGTACGACATCCGTGAGGTTCGGATCCACTACTAGTACAAGAAGCGGATCTGACCTAGCATGACGCGAGTACGAGGTTTGACCTGTGCGTCTCCCCGCTCGCGCACGATCTTGGGCATGTCGAGATATCGAGGGTGCCTCGTGGACTCGGATGGGCACCTTCTCGATGCCACAAGCTGGGTCACCCGAGCCGAACGGCGACCTGAAAGGAGAGGGTGCAACCCTGCCTTTTGTCGGCTCACCTCCCTCACGGGATAGCCACGATAGGGCCCACCCCGTACAGGGCTATTGCAGGGGGCCGGGCCAGTACAGGCTAATACCAGGGGATCGGAGCCCCCCTTCACGAAGCCATCCGACTTCTCATGGATGGCCAGATCGTCAGGTCGCCGGCCGGACGTCAAGGATGAGCCCGGGGTGATCCAGGTGGGAGGCGGATCCGGCATCTCGATGTCCGGCAGTCCACGCGATGGCACCTCAATTCGGAGGCAGTCCCCAGCGGTTGCGCCGACACGGAGACCTCCCGCCGATGATTCCTGCCGCTCGAGGGGGTCCTAACGCCACAGTCACAAGAGCGAGGAGGACCCCGTGTACAAGACCATCGTCAACGAGTTCCTGAGCCTCGACGGCGTGGCCCAGGCCCCCGGGGGCGGCGACGAGGACACGGCCGACGGCTTCGCTCACGGCGGGTGGCACATGCGCTACATGGGCGACGACGGCGCCCAGCGCCGTGTGCTCCGGGGCATCATCGACGCAGACGCCTTCCTTCTAGGACGCCGCACCTACGACATCTTCGCCGCCTACTGGCCCAACGCCGGGAAAGAGGAGCGGGTCATCGCCGAGCCGCTAAATGCCAAGCCCAAGCACGTGGTCTCGCGCTCGCTGTCCGAGCCCCTCGCATGGAACAACTCCCACCTCGTCAAGGGCGAACTCGACCAGGCGCTTGGGACCCTGAAGCGGGACGGCGACGGCGAGCTGCACGTGATCGGGAGCACCCAGCTGGTGCGCACGCTGCTGGCCCTCGGTCTCGTCGACGAGCTCAGGCTCATGATCGACCCCGTCATCGTGGGGGGCGGCAAGCGCATCTTCGAGGACGACGGCAGGCTCAGGCCGCTGCGGCTCGTCGACAGCTACATCGCAGGCACCGGAGCGATCTTCGCGACCTACGTACCAGAGGGATAGCACACGCCGCCTGCAGCACCTCTGCACCCGCGGCGAGCTTGCGATGGGTGACGTCCTCGCCTTCACGGACGGCGGCCTGAGCTTCGATGCGGATGACCGCACACTCGACCGAGAACAGCCCGTGCCATGCAAAGGATGGCGCCCAGCACACTCGGTCGCGAAGAAATCGATCACCTGCGGCGCCGGCACGGATCAGAGCACTAACATCCCGTCGGAGTCGGCCCGGCTCGGCCTGCGCGACGTCGCCCAACAAGGCTTGGAGCAGGCCGACTACCTCGGACTACGAACGGCTGGGGGAGGTAAAGCGCGGTCTGCGCACGAGGACGCCTCGTTGTCCTTGGGCGAGGCAGAGCCCCCGGTGGGCGTCCCCACAGGTGCGAGACGGTTGCGAGCCGTACCGGTTGAGGCTCATGGCGTTGCGGTCGGGCGATCCGAGGTGCTCGAGCGCCCGGTGACCAAGATGTACGGCGCGCGTGCTCTTCACCCGGGACGTGGGCGACTGATTAACGGCGCCACCGCCAGGCTCGGTGATCTCGAAGCGCGCGGTCTTCGAGATGACCGATCGGCTGTAGGAGGACTACCAGGCCTTCTGCGAGCGGGATCTGTCCTCGAGTACCTGTTCCTGGAGTCGTTTGGCCGCTACGGGCCAAAGAGGGCATCCCGGCGGCGTGGTCCATCACCTCCGACCCCCAACAGGTGCTGCTGCACCTGAACCATAAGCCGCGTGTTTGTGTCCGACCGCGAACGACAACAGCTCCGGCTCATCGTCCGGGAGCTCGGCATCGACCCCGACCCGACCGGAAAACGAAAGGAGGTGCGATCGAACAAGAGGACGGCAGCGTGACTCAGGTCGCCGCATTTACTCGGTTGAAATCGCGAACCGGCAACACGGCGCGGGCGCCGACCGTCGAGCGGCGGTCAGTCGCTGCGGGCGAGCCCGCTCTCCTGCAGCAGCACCCGGTCGTCTGCCTCGAGCTCGGCGGCCAGCCGGCGCAGGAGTTCTTCGAGCTCGGGGTGGCGGGCGGGGTCCCAGTCCTCGGCCAACTGGGCGAGCCCGGCGCGCCGAGCTGCGAGCAGGCGAGCGATCACGTCTCGACCGTGGGCGGTCGGCTCACAGGAACCCGGCCGCAGGATGTCCTCGTCCCACAGCCGTTGTAGCGCGGCCCGCACGCGCTCCGCGGGAACCTCGAAGCGCCGGGCCAGTGCGGCTTCGTCGGCGTCGGGCGACTCCTGCAGCCTGAACAGCAGCCAGCACGAGCGCGCATCCAGCTCGACCCCCGCCCTGTCCGCGATCCTGCCGTACATCGCGCCGCGGCCCTCGCGCGCGATCAAGGCCGTGAGCGCCCGCTCCATCTCCTCGGTGGAGTCGCGTGTCTCGGGCATCCCGAAGCCCTCGCCGGGCTCGGCCGCCGCCGCGGTGCGACGCAGCTCGATCTCGGGCAAGAGCCACGTCAGGGCGAAGGCCACGAGCCCGAACGGCACGGCCCACAGGAACACGGTCTGCAGCGACGATGCGTACGCGTCGATCACCGCGTGCTGCAGCCCTGCGGGCAGGGCCTTCAAGGCCGCAGGGGTGATGTTGCCGCCCCCTGCGGAGACAGTAGTCCCGGGCGGCAGTGCCCGCGCCAGGTTCCCGGTGAGGACGTTGGCGAATATCGTTCCGAACACGGCGGTCCCGAAGGATCCGCCGATGGAGCGGAAGAAGGTCGCGCCCGAGGTCGCGCTGCCGAGATCCTTGAAATCGACCGCGCTCTGGACCGCGATCACGAGCACCTGCATCACGCCGCCGAGCCCGACCCCGAGCACGAACATGAACAGGGCGATCTTGGCGTCGCTCGTGCCGGGGCCCATCAGCGAGAAGAGGTACAGACCGAGCGACATCACGGCCGTCCCGGCGACCGGGAAGACCTTGTAGCGGCCGAAGCGGGCGATCAGCTGCCCGGACCCGATCGATGTGAGCAGCAGCCCGGCCATCATCGGCAGCAGGCGGATGCCGGACTGGGTCGGGTCGACCCCCTTGACCACCTGCAGGAACAGGGGGAGGTAGGTGATCGCCCCGAACATCGCGAACCCGACGACGAAGCCGATCGCGCTGGTCGCCGCGAAGGTCCGATTGCGGAACAGCTGCAGGGACAGCACGGGTTCCACCGCGCGCCGCTCGGCGGCGACGAACGCGGCGGCGAGCAGCGCTCCGCCGACGGCGAGGCCGACGATCTCCGGCGACCCCCACGGGTAGGTCGTGCCCCCGAGGCTGGTGAGCAGCACGAGGCACGTGGCGGCGCCGGCGAGCAGGGCGGTGCCGACGTAGTCGATCACACGGTGCACCCGCCGCAGGCGCCCGGGAAGCACCGCCGCGGTCACCGCCAGGGCGACCGCGCCCACCGGGAGGTTGATGTAGAAGACCCAGCGCCACGACAGGTGATCGACGAAGAGCCCGCCGAGCAGGGGACCGATCACACTTGTGACGCCGAAGACGGCGCCGAAGACCCCCTGGTAGCGGCCTCGCTCGCGGGGCGCGACGACATCGCCGATGATCGCCTGCGCGCCGACGATCAGCCCTCCGCCGCCGAGACCCTGCAGGGCACGGAAAGCGATCAGCTCGAGCATCGAGTGGCTCAGCCCGGCGAGTGCAGAGCCGGCGAGGAAGATGAGGATCGCCGCCTGGAAGAACGCTTTGCGGCCGTAGAGGTCGCCGAGCTTGCCCCACATCGGGGTGGACGTGGTGGATGCAAGCAGGTAGGCGGTCACCACCCACGACAGGTGCTGCAGCCCGCCGAGGTCGGCGACGATCGTGGGGAGCGCGGTCGACACGATCGTCTGGTCGAGCGCGGCCAGCAGCATCCCGATCAGCAGGCCGATCAGGATCAACCACAGCCGGCGACGATCGATCACCCGGACGCCGTCTTCGGAGGCACGGGCGGCGTCGGGAGCGGTCCTAGCCACGGGCGCGGCCCGGGCTCGGGCGCAGCCCTCGAGCGGGCGCGCTTCGCGACACCGACCGACGACCGACGCCCGTGGGCCGCCGCATCCCGCTCCCCGCGCTGGGCAGCATTACCCGCACCGCGACACGTTAATACCGCGCGTCGGGTGCTACCGGCCGGTCAGGGCCGGCCGACGCCGGTGAGGTCGCTGGTGCGCACCGGCACCACCCGCACGTTGGTACCCGTATGCGCCGCCTCGACCATGTTGCCCCCGCCGACGTACATCGCCACGTGCTCGATCGGGCTGTAGTAGAAGAGCAGGTCGCCCGGTTGCACCGTCGACAGCGACACGTGGCGGGTGACGCCGTACTGCATCGCCGCGGAGTGGGGGAGCGACACGCCTGCGGCGGCCCACGCGTACATCGTCAGCCCCGAGCAGTCGAACGAATTCGGTCCCGCCGCGCCCCACTGGTAGGGCTTGCCCACCTGGGCGAGCGCAGTCTGCACCGCCACCTGGGCCTGGCCGCTCGCCGGGACCGGCTGCGGCTTGGGCGGCGCCGGCCGCGGGGTCGGCGATGGCGCCGGGGAGGTGTGATGCAC
>CADDZG010000106.1 GCA_902812355.1 Actinomycetota bacterium
CGCCGACGCGATCGCTCCGGCGCTCGAGCACTACCTCACGGGCGAGGTGTCGGCTGCTACGCCCGGAGAGGCGGAAGGTATGCGCCTCCCCGATCCCTAGCTCAGGTAGCCGACGTTGCCGGACGAACCTCCGACGGGTCGCGCAGGTCGCACGACCGTCCGGCCCTCAACACATGTGACTCCAGAGGATGCTCCATGAGGACCTCGAGGCGCCGCGCCTGGTTACGCAGCATGGAGTTGTCGATGCCGGTCTCGATACCCATCTCATCGAGCATGTTGACGAGGTCCTCCGTGGCGACGTTGCCGGTCGCTCCCGGAGCGAAGGGGCAGCCACCCAGGCCTCCGAGGGCGGCGTCGAAACGTGACACCCCGGCCTGCAATCCTGCGTAAGCGTTCGCGAGCGCCATGCCCCGGGTGTTGTGTAGGTGCAGAGCCACCGGGACGCCGGAGAAAGCGGTTCGGACCTGGGCGACCTTATCGAAGACGTCCTGTGGGGCGGCCATTCCGGTGGTATCGGCAAGAGACAGCATCGTCGCACCTGCTGCGAGGAGGTTCCCGGCGACCTCGATGAGATGGTCGATGGGGATCCGGCCTTCGAAGGGGCACGAGAAAGCGGTGGCTATTCCGGCCGAGAAAGCTACCTGCCGCCCTCCTTCTTGGGATATGAGCTTCCCGATCCGTCGTGCTTCCTCCAGCGACTCCGCTACCGAGCGGTTGACGTTGGCGCGGTTGTGGCTCTCGCTGGCAGATACCACGAAACGGATCTCGTCGAGACCTGCGGACAGCGCTCGCTGCGCTCCGCGCAGGTTTGGTACCAGGCCGCAGTAGGTAGCCCTGCCACGGGGTAACCGGGAGCAGAGCTCATCGGCGTCGGCCATCTGGGGCACGACGCGCGGATGGACGAAGGAAGCTACTTCTATCGAGCGCAAGCCTGCGTCGATCAAGCCCGTGATGATGGCGAGCTTGTCGTCGGTCGACACGATCTTGGCCTCGTCCTGGAGACCGTCGCGGGTTACCACGTCGGTGATGAGCACACTGCGTGGCAGCTCGGCCCTACCCATCTTCTCCCTCCTCAGATGATGCCTTCGGCCGCCAGCTGCTCGAGGTCTTCGTTGCTGAGCCCCAGCAGCTTCGTGTAGACCCCTTGGTTGTGCTCGCCTAAGCGGGGCCCGACGTGGTCGATGTACCCGGGACGACGGATCAGCTTGGGCACCACACCGGGGAAGCGAACCCTGCGCGCCCGGCCGTCGATGTCCACCTTGTGCTCACGTAGCATGTCCCGCTCTCGGTAGTGAGGATCTGACGCGATGTCGGCTGCGTCGTAGATCGGTCCTGCCGGCACCGCGGCCGCCTCCATGGTCGCCATGACCTCGTCCACGGTGCGTTGTGAGGTCCACGCCGCGATCGCCGCGTCCAACTGTTCCTGTCGCCGGGCCCGGCCCGGGTTGTCCTGCAGCTCCGGATCGTCGGCGAGATCGGCGCGCCCGAGCGCTCGCATGAGCCTGGGGAAGATGGCGTTCGAGTTGCCCCCGATGACCACCCACTTGTCGTCCTTGCACGGGTAGGAGTTGGAGGGAGCCACACCCGGCAACGAGCTGCCGGTGCGCTGCCTTATGACGCCGTAGGCGTCGTACTCAGGCACCAGAGCCTCCAAGGTTGCGAACACCGATTCATACAGCGCCACGTCCACCAGTTCGGAGTGGTCGCCCGCCATACCCTCGAGACGATCGCGTTCCCGTCGCAGCAGCGACATCAGCGCGCCGATTGCGCCGAACATGCCGGCGAGTTGATCCCCGAGGCTCACGCCGACCCGGGTAGGTGGGCGGTCAGGGTAGCCGGTGAGGTTGCGCAGCCCTCCGATCGCCTCGGCCACCCCTCCGAAGCCAGCCCTGTCCCGGTAGGGGCCGGTCTGTCCGTAACCGGAGATCCGTACTAAAATGATGTCGGGGTTGACCTCGCGTAGGGCGTCGAAGCCGAGGTTCCAGCGTTCGAGGGTGCCTGGGCGGAAGTTCTCCATGACAACATCACAATGACGCGCCAGATCCAGAGCGAGGCGCTGACCGCGCGCGGTGCGCAGGTCGAGCGTGATCGATAGCTTGTTGCGTGCCATCGTGTACCAGAACATCGAGGTGTCTCCGGCGAACAGCCGCCACCTCCTGAGTTCATCGCCGGTGCGGGGGCGCTCCACCTTGATCACCTCGGCTCCGAACTCGGCGAACAGCCTGCTCCCGAAGGGAGCGGCGATCAGGTTGCCGAGCTCGAGCACGCGGTAGCCGGCAAGGGGGCCCACGGGGGAGCTATCGGGACGCTCATGCATGCTGCGACGCGTCGGCACCGTTCCTCCTGTCGTGTTCGAGCATCATCCGGCCCCCGGCGAGGACTACTAGGAGCTCCCGCCGGTTGAGATCGTGTCGCAGCTTCGCCTCGCGGCCGTCCCATGCGATGTGCAGGGACCGGCGGGATCGCTCCCCGCTCGGTGCCGGTCCGCCTTCGATTAACCACTCCCGTATACGCGTGAGGCGCACACGATCACTGAGTTCGGGCGCAGGACCCTCGAGGTAGAGGGGCAGGATGCCCCAGTTGATCAGGTTCGAG
The DNA here is from genome assembly GCA_902812355.1 of Actinomycetota bacterium. GTDB lineage: Bacteria > Actinomycetota > CADDZG01 > CADDZG01 > WHSQ01 > CADDZG01. Next base: position 2,596 of record CADDZG010000106.1, read on the forward strand.
CGATGGATCCGGGCGAACGATCGGGCCATCACCACCCGCACTCCTAGGAAGCGCGGGGCCAGCGCCGCGTTTTCGCGCGAAGAGCCCTGACCGTAGTTGCGGCCGGCGACCACTGCACCGGCGTCGACCGACAGCGCACGCTCGACGAAGCCCCCGTCCAGCGAGGCGAAAGTGAAGCGCGCCATCGCGGGCAGGTCGGTCATCGTCGCCAGGGCCTCGGGGGTCGCAGGGCAAATGTCGTCGGTGGTGACGTCATCACCGAACACCCCGACCACTGTGGCTTCGAGCTCGTCGGGCAGCGGCGACAGCTCGGGCATGCCGACCATGTCCGAGCTGATGTGCAGCGGGATCGCGCGCGCTCGGTCGGGGGGCGGTGGGGCGACGATCTCATGTGGGCTGTGCTCGTAGCTCTCGGGCAGGCGCGCGCGTGGGGCCTCGAGCCCAGTTTCGGAGCCCCAGCGCCGCGGGTCGCGCAGTCTGCCCTCAACCGCCGCCACGGTCGCCACCAGCGGAGAGGCGAGGTAGACCGCGTCCGGTCTGAGTCCGCTCCTGCCGAGGAAGTTGCGGTTGAAGGCCCGTACGCTGACGGTCCCGGGGGCCGGGACGTGCGTGAGACCGATGCACGGGCCGCAGGTCGCTTCGGAGATCGTTCCGCCCGCCCGCAGGACGCCGCGGGCGAGGCCGCTCTGCCACAGCAGCTCGGCCGACTGACGCGACGACGGGTTCATGATCAGCTCGACGTCGCGAGCGACCGGGAAGCGCTGCAGGATCTCGGCCGCCTGCGCGAGGTCTGGGTAGGCGCCGTTCGTGCAGCTGCCGATCAGGACCTGATGCACGGGCCTGCCCTCGACCTCGGCGACCGGAACGACGTTGTCGGGCAGGCTCGGGCGAGCCACTAACGGTTCTATCGCTCCGAGGTCAATCTCGATCTCCTCGTCGTAGTCGGAATCGGGGTCCGGCTGCAGGGGGGCGGCGTCGCCCTCGCGACCCACGCGTCGTAGGAAATCGTCCGTCACCTGGTCGCTCGGGAAGAGCGCCGTGGTCGCACCGAGCTCGGTGCACATGTTGGTGATCGTTGCGCGCTCCTGCACCGTGAGGTTGCCAACGCCGGGTCCGTGGAACTCGAACACGCGGCCCACCCCCCCTTTGATCGATAGACGTCGCAGGAGCTCGAGGATCACGTCTTTGGCCGTGACCCAGGGCTGCAGGCTGCCGGTGAGCCGTACGCCGACGATCCGGGGACAGGTGATGCGCAGGGGCCCTCCCGCCAGAGCCATCGTCACATCCAGGCCCCCTGCGCCCACTGCGAACGTCCCGAGACCCCCGGCGGTAGGCGTATGGCTATCCGACCCCAGAAGCACAGTGCCCGGACGGGCGAAACGCTCGAGGTGGACCTGGTGGCAGATCCCGGTCCCGGGGCGTGCGTAGTAGGCGCCGAACCTGCGGGCGGCGGACAACAGGAAGCGGTGGTCGCGGCTCATGCGGGGATCCGTTTGGAACACGTTGTGGTCCGCGTAGACGACGGCGAGCGGCACCCGGATGCGTTCGATCCCAAGGCTCGCGAACTGCAGGAGAACGAGTCCGCCGAGCGCATCGTGGGTCAGGACCTGGTCGACGCGTAGGGCAATCTCCTCGCCGGGCGATGGGCGGCCCTCGACAAGGTGGTCGGCGAGGATCGCAGCGGTGAGCGTGCCCTTCACTGCAGCGTTCCTTCCCTCGCGCGTGGATTGCTTGCGTCCCGGACGTCGTCGGGTGAGCCGACGTAGCCCATCAGTGAGGACAGCCGCTTGGCGGCGGATCTCACCTCTCGTCCCCAGGCATCGAGGTCCGCGATCCGGAAGCGCTCGGCTGGACCGGCGATACCGATCGCGGCTACAACCTCTCCGGTTTGGTCGAACACCGGAGCGCTGATGGACGCAGCGCCCGGCTCCCTCTCCTCGAAGGACACGGCCAGACCACGCGCACGCACGGCTTCGATCTCCCGGCGTAGATGTGCGGGGTCGGTGATCGTCTTCGGCGTGTAAGCGGGTATTCGACGGCGGAGAACCTCGTTGAGTAGGGCCGGGCCGTAGGCGAGGAAGACCTTTCCGGCGGATCCGACCGTGACCGGCATCACCTTGCCCACGTGTACCAGCCGCACGATCGGATGCCTCGTCTCTGCGAGGTCCACGCAGGTGCGGCGCAAGCCGTCCCGTACTTGCAGGTAGGCGGTCTCGCCGGTCCGATCGCGCAGGTCCTCGAGGAGCGGGCGCGCCTTCGTCAGCAGGCCGAGACCGCTGGTCACCGCAGCCGACCAGTACAGCAAGCGGAAGCCGGGGCGGTAGCGCCGGCCGTCCCGTTGCAGGAAGCCTTCGCGCACCAGCGAGCTCAATAGACGCAGACAGGTCGTGTGAGGGAGACGCGAACCTTCCCTGATCTGTTGCAAGGTCAGGCTCGGCGATGCCGGGCTGAAGCAGTCCATGATCCGCCGGATCTTGCCGATCACTAGCACCGGCCTGCCGCCGGGTTCGTCCGCGCTCCGGGCGCTGTTTTTATCTTCGGTCCACATAGTGGACCTAGCATCCGCATCGCGCACGGGGGTGATGTTACTCTCTCGCAGGCAGCGGCGGCGTCGGCCAACGCCGCATCCGTGGCCGGGCGACAGGGGGTGATGGGATGGACACGAGCGGATCCGGTGCGATCGGAACCACCGGCGAGGCCACCGCCAGCATCGCCGATCGGCTCGAGCGCCTGCCGTTCAGTGGTTTCCACCGGGACTTCCTGCTGATGGTGACCGCAGGCGAGTTCGTCGAGAGCATGATGTTGCTGGGGAACGGCGTCGTGCTCGCGGTCACCGCGGAGGTGTTGGGCTTCTCGCCGACCGTGGCGACGTGGGTGGTCCCCGTCGCCTTCTTCGCCGGCGAGTTCTTCGGCAGCCTACTGTCCGGTCTCCTCGCCGATCGTCTCGGGCGCAAGACGGTGTTCCTCTACGACCTGCTGCTGTTCGGTCTCGGCATGGTTATAGGCGGCTTCGTCAGCAGCGCGTACCTGATCGGCCTGTTCGTTTTCATCGCCGGACTGGGCGTCGGAGGAGAGTTCGTGGTGGTGGACACCTACACGAGCGAGATGTTCCCTGGGGGCCACCGAGGCCGGCGTATGGCGACCGTGTATACGCTCGCTGTGCTCGCGGCTCCTCTGATTGCGTACCTCGCGTACGTCGTCTCCCATCCGCAGCCGGGCCCTTACTCGTGGAGGATCCTGTTCTGGATCATGGGCGGCGCGGGGCTGATCGTCTGGTTGATCCGGTTCAGGGTGCCCGAGTCGCCGCGCTGGCTGGAGAGCCACGGGCATCACGAGGACGCCAAGCAGCTCATGGCCAACATCGAAGCTCGGGTGAAGCGGGAGCGGGGCCTCGAGACCCTGCCTCCCGTACAGGAGACCGCCCGGGTCGTGCCCCGCCGATCGCGCTACAAGGACATCTTCGCCCCGGACCTGCGCGGCAGGACGATCATGATGCTCCTGTTCCAATTCTTCCAGACGGGTATCTTCTACGGCTTCACGTCGCTGGCGCCGGCGTTCCTGCTGGCCAAGGGCATAACCCTGGTGCACACGTTGCTGTTCAGCATGGTGATCTACGCAGGCTTCTTCTTCGGGAGCGTGTGCAACATCTTCATCATCGACAAGATCGAAAGGAAGTGGGGGATCGTCGGAGCCGCGATCATCGCCGGGATCCTCGGAACCGTGTTCGCTCTCGTACACAACGTGGCTGCTACCGTAGTGATCGGGTTCTTCGTGACTTTCACGCTGTGGCAGTTCTCGAACTTCTTCCACACTTACCAGGTCGAGATCTTCCCCACCAGGGTGCGAGCCACGGCCGGGGGTACCGTTTACAGCATCAGCAGGATCGCCACTTCACTGTGGGTATTCGTAATCACCACGTACGTCCTGACCCATGGCGTGCTGGCGAGCTTCGGGGTGATCTGGATCTTCATCGTCATCGTGGCGATCGACATCGGCCTGTTTGGGCCCACGACCTCGCAATTGAGGCTCGAAAGGATCGCAGAGTGACGCCCGGAGCTCCGGCCCGGTGAGGTCCGGGTAGAGGTCTGCATGCCCGTCGCCTGAGGCGGAGGCTGAGCTGCTGAGCGACTGGGATGTCATCGTCGTCGGGGCAGGCAACGCGGGGGTCTGTGCCGCCATCGCGGCGCGGGAGCTCGGCGCGCGCGTGCTGCTGATCGACAAGGCGGGACGTGACTGGCTCGGCGGCAACACCTACTTCACCGCCGGGGCGTTCAGGGTCGCCCACCGGGGTCTTGACCACCTGCGCCCCCTGCTCGAACCGCTTCCTTCGGGTGCCGAGGGAGCGGTGGAGCTGCCTGACTACGACGTCGACGCGTTCTACCGCGACCTCTGCCGTGTGACCCATCGACGAGTCGATCCTGCTCTGGGACGTCTCGTCGCCGAGGAGTCCCTGGAGGCGCTGACGTGGTTGCACGGTCACGGCGTGCGTTTCGAGCTCATGTTCCACCGTCAGGCTTACGAGGTCGATGGTCGTTACCGCTTCTGGGGCGGCCTTGCGGTCGGCGCTGTGGGGGGTGGTAAGGAGCTGGTGAGGGCGGAGCACGAGGCCGCAACCCGGATAGGTGTGGAGCTCGCCACGGGGACCCCGCTGCGTGATCTCTTGCTGGATGCGCATGGGTCGGTGCAGGGCGTCAGGGCCGGGCCCCCGGGAGGGCTCCGGGATCTCACCGCCCCCGCCGTGGTGCTCGCCTGCGGTGGTTTCGAGGCGAACCCACAGATGCGGGCGGCTCATCTCGGCCCCGGCTTCGATCTCGCCCTCGTGCGCGGGACCCCGTACAACACGGGCGATGGGATCCTCGCCGCGCTCCGAGCCGGAGCCCAGGCCTGGGGTCACTGGTCGGGTTGCCATTCGGTGCCGTGGGACGCGGGTGGGCCGCCCCACGGTGACCGTGAGCTCACCAACAGATTGACCAAGAACGGCTATCCCTTTGGGATTCTCGTCGACCTCGACGGCCGTCGTTTCGTCGATGAGGGGGCCGATCTGCGCAACTACACCTACGCGCGCTACGGAGCCGAGATCCTCCGCCGACCGGGCGGCGTAGCGGTGGAGATCTTCGACGCCAAGGTCTCGGATCTGCTCAGGCCCGAGGAGTACCACGTCCCCGGCGCTACCCGCGCCGAGGCGGGATCCCTGAGCGAGCTTGCGGCCGAGCTTGGGATCGACGCCACGGGCTTGACCGAGACGGTGCGCAGCTTCAACGCGGCGGTAACCGAGGGTCACTTCGATCCCACCGTCAAAGACGGTAAGGCGACGCGAGGTATCACCCCCCCGAAGTCCAACTGGGCGCTGCCGCTCGATACCCCTCCTTACGTGGGCTACAAGGTGACGTGCGGCGTGACCTTCACCTACGGGGGCGTGCGGGTGGATACCGATGCCCGGGTGCTGGATACCTCGGGCCTCCCGATCCCGGGGCTGTTTGCGGCCGGAGAGCTGGTCGGAGGGGTTTTTTCCCACAACTACCCCGGCGGCAGCGGCCTCACGCTCGGCAGCGTGCTAGGTCGGCGCGCGGGGCGCTCGGCCGCGGCGCACTCGGCATCGCGCGCTCCGGCCTGACCTCTTCGCCTTCCCGCGGGGCGACGCCGGGCGCGTTCCCCCTCGAGCTGATCGATCGGCACCATGGAGCCTGCGGGGGCGGCCTTCGTGGTTGGCGTGCCGGGGGCAGGCATGGGAGCGGCGACGGCGAACCCTTGCCGGTGATGGATCCTCACCGGGTTCTCCGGGGCGACGCGATGGGCCCTGCC
>CADDZG010000107.1 GCA_902812355.1 Actinomycetota bacterium
GGCGCACGCCCCGGCCGGGCTTGCCGCAGCTCGGCGCGGGCGTCATCTCCGTGCCCGCAGGTTACGGCGCGCCGGTGCCGGGGCGTGCATGCCCGCCGGCGGCCGGAGGTGCCGATTAGGGTTCGAACGTGGCAGAGGTGATCGAGTTCGGGCGCGCCGTGCTCGTGTTCGCGGCGGGGGTGACGCTGGCGCTGTATTCCAGCAAGCTCACCGAGCGGGTGCCGATCCCCGCCCCCGCCATATTCCTGTTCGCCGCAGCGGTGGCCTCGGACCTCATCCCCGCCCTCGGACGGGTGATGCCGATCCACGTGGTCGTGGATGCGGTGTCGCTGGCGCTGGTTCTGATCCTGTTCGACGGCGGCATGAGCGTGGGCCGGCGCCGCTTCCGTGCTGCGTGGGCGCCGATACTCGGTCTCGGGGTGGCCGGCACCTTCCTCACGACGGGGCTGCTGGCGCTCGCCGGTCACTACCTGCTGGACCTATCGTGGCTCACCGCCGGCATCGTCGCCACCGCCCTGGCTCCCACCGACCCCGCGGTGATGTTCTCCGTGTTCGGGCGCAAACAGGTCGTGGGGCGCTCGGGAACGGTGCTCGAGGGGGAGTCCGGTGCCAACGACCCGGTCGGCATCGCCCTCATGCTGTCGCTCCTTCAGGCGGCGACCTCGAGCCACGGCGGCGGGGCCGGCGCGGTGGCGCTGAACTTCGTGATCGAGATGGGTGTGGGCGCGGCCGTGGGCCTGGCGGCGGCCGTGCTGCTGAGCCGCACGATGCGCTACATCACGCTGCCCAGCGAGGGCCTCTATCCACTGCGGACCCTCGCGGCGGCCTTCGTGATCTACGGCGCCGCCACCCTGCTGCACGGATCGGGCTTCCTCGCCGTGTTCGTCGCCGGCATCGCGATCGGCGACGTGCACGCGCCGTACAAGGTCGCGATCGAGCGCTTCCACTCCTCGCTGGCGAGCCTGGCCGAAATCATCGCTTTCGCCGCCCTCGGACTCACGATCTCCCTCACCTCTCTGGGCACCGAGCGGATCTGGCTCACCGGTCTGCTGCTCGCCCTCCTGCTTGCGGTGATCGTGCGGCCGCTCGTCGCAGGGGCGCTGCTCGTGCCGGTGCGCATGTCGCGCGGCGAGAAGGTCTTCATCGCCTGGGGCGGGCTCAAGGGGGCGGTACCGATCCTGCTCGGCGCCTTCGCTCTGCAGGCGGGGGTGGACGGCGCGCAAACGATCTACAACATCGTCTTCGTCGTCGTCGCCTTCTCGGTGATAGCGCAGGGCACGACCATGTTCGCGGTGGCCCGGCGGCTCGGCGTACCGATGCGCGACGTCGAGCCCGAGCCGTGGGACATCGCCGTGCGCCTGCAGGGAGAGCCGCGCGGGCTGAGACGCTTCTTCGTCGGCGACGACAGCCGGGCGGCCGGCGTCGCGATCAAGGATCTGCCGATCGGCGAGCAGGCGTGGATCAGCATGATCATCCGGCACGGTCACATCGCCAGGCCCCACGGCGACTACGTGCTCCAGCCGGGCGACGAGGTGCTCGTGCTCGCCGAGGCGGAACGCGCCGCCGTCCTGCATCACCTCTTCGAGGGCCGGCCCGCCGGGAGCTAAGCGTCGCTCACGACCTCGAGCGCCCGGCGACCCGGCGCCGCCGGCATGTTCCTGGCAGAGCCGTCGTCGGGTGCGGCATCGGCCGATGCCGCACCGCGCTCGAGCTCCGCGACGCGCTCGAGGTCGGTGCGCAACCGGTGGAGGCTGCGATCGCCGTCCTCGTAACGCTTGCTTGCGTTGCCGAGGTGGCGTCCGAGGACCTCGTACTCCTCGGCGAAGCGATCGACGTCCTGCTGAAGGCGACCGCAGAAGTCGAGGATCGCGCGCGCGCCGTCCTCTATCGTCATGCAGCGCAGCCCAAACAGGATCGTCTGCAGGTAGCAGTAGATGGTTAGGGGGCTAACGGGAACGACCCGTCTCTCGGTCGCGATCTCGTAGAGGTAGCGGCCGTTGTGGGAGAGCCGCAGCAGCTCGTGGTACACGCCCTCGGCCGGCACGTACATCAGCGCGAAATCGAACGTGTCCTCGTCGGGGAGGATGTAGCGCGACGCGATCGCGTCGATGTGTTGCACGACGTCGCGGGCGAAGGCGCGCTCGGCCCGGGCCCTCTCTGTATCGTCGCCCGCGGCCGCGATCCGCTGGTGGTTGGCGAGCGGGAACTTGGAGTCGATACACACCAGCCGGCCCGCGGTCCGGACCACCGCGTCCACCTGAGCGCCGTTGCGGAAACGGTGCTGCAACGCGTAGGCGCGCGGCGGCAGAACCTGACGCAACAGCTCCTCGAGCATGGCCTCACCGAGCGCGCCGCGTGCTTGCGGGGGTCGCAGCACGTCCTGCAGGGTGCTGAACTGCCTGGCCTGCTCGGCCACCTGCTCGGTGGCGCCACGCACCTGCTCGAGCGTCTTAAAGATGTTCGCCGTCAGCTGCCTGTCGGTGTTCTGCGACCCGGACAGGCGGGTGTCGATGCCCTCGAGGCGCGCCGCCACCCCTGCATGGTCCTGCTCGAACCGCTGTGCGAGGGATGCGAGCTCGTTCTTGAGGCCGTCGAGGTTCGCCTGCAAAGTCGTCCTGCGGTCGCGCGCCCACAGCAGGATCACCGCGGTGAGGGCCACGGCCAGGGTCACTGCAACGATCGTCTCCATGGCGACCACGATAGGCAGGGGGTGTGACACGGCCGCGGATATGCGCGTCCGCAGCTCGCAGGCCGGCCCGGCACTGCCCGCCGCGGCTCAGCGGCGGCGGCCCTCCGTGCGCGCAGCGCCGCGTACCAGGGGCACGAAGCGCGCCGGGGTGAGCAGGCGCTCCTCGGTCACCTCGCCGCGGCGCTTGCGGAACAGGATCACGTCGTCCGAGCCACGCCGGGTGATGGGGATGACGAGCCTGCCGCCCTCGGCGAGCTGGGCGGCGAGCGCCTCGGGCACCTCGGGGGCCGCGGCCGACACCACGATCGCGTCGTAGGGAGCGCGCTCGGCGTGGCCCTCCCAACCGTCGCCGACGACGAGCGTAACGTTGCCGATACCGGCCCGGCGCAGGTTGGCTTCGGCGGCCTCGGCGAGCTCCGGGAAGCGCTCGATCGATACCACGTGGGCGGCGAGGCGCGCCAGGAGCGCGGTCTGGAAGCCGTAGCCGGTCCCGACCTCGAGCACGGTGTCGTCGTCGCCGGGCTCGGCCGCCTCGACCATGCGGGCGATCAGCGACGGCTGGCTCGTCGTCTGGCCGCGCGGCAGCACGACGGGACCGTCGAGATAGGCGTGGTGACGTTGATCGGGCGGCACGAAATCGGCCCGGTCGATCGAACGCAGGGCTTCGAGCACGCGCCGATCCACACCTTCGGCGGCGATCAGGGCCTCCAGGGCCTGTCGGCCGCGGGCCCGGGGTAGGCGGGCGCCGGCGCCGCTCATGACCCCAAAGTACCCGCCACCCCCCCGGGGTTACCATCGCGAGCGCCATGGCCGACCTCGAGCACCTGAGCGTGCTGGACGAGCTGTTCCTGCACCTCGAGGGGCCCACCGCTCACATGCACGTCGGCGGCGTGAGCCTGTTCGAAGGGCCGGCCCCCGAGCACGCCGACATGCTCGACATGGTCGGCCTGCGGCTCCAGGAGGTGCCGCGCTTCCGTCACAAGCTCGCGTTCGTGCCCTTCGGGCTCGGGCGCCCGGTGTGGGTCGACGACCCGCACTTCAACCTCGAGTACCACGTGCGCCGTACCGCCCTACCCCACCCGGGCGATCTCGGCCGGCTCGAGGCCCTGGCGGCACGGATCATGTCCCAGCAGCTCGACCGCACCAAGCCTCTATGGGAGCTGTGGGTCGTCGAAGGCCTCGCCGACGGACGCTTCGCTATCGTGTCCAAGACCCACCACTGCGTGGTCGACGGCGTGTCGGGCGCCGACATCATGACCGTGCTGCTCGACCCCGACCCGCAAGGGCGCAACCTCCGGCCGCAGCCCTACGAGCCCCGGCCCGAGCCCACCCCCGAGGAGCTGATCGCCTACGCGGCGCGCGAACGTTTGACCTCCCCGGTCGAAGCGATGCGCACGATACAGAGCCTGGTGATGGATCCCGAGGGCCTGCCCAACCAGGCGCTGCGGGCGGTGCGTGCCGTCGCCGAGTGGATCGTAGGCGGCCTCGAGCTCGCCCCGGCATGCAGCCTCAACCGGCCGATCGGTGCCCACCGCCGGTTCCAGACCCTGCTCGTCGCCCTCGACGACCTCAAAACGATCAAGAACGCGTTGGGGGGCACGGTCAACGACGTCGTCGTGGCCGCCTGCACCGGCGGTCTACGGCGTCTGCTGGCGGCGCGCGGGGAGCCGGTCGACGAGCTCGAGCTGCGGGCGATGATCCCGGTGTCGGTGCGCCAGGAGCCGGCGCGCGGGGCCCTCGGCAACCAGGTCGCGTGCATGTGGGCCCCCGTGCCCGTGCTCGAAGGCGACCCGGTCGCCCGCCTGAGGCGGGTGAGCGCGGCGATGGAGGACCTCAAGCGCTCCGGTCAAGCGGTGGGAGCCCAGGTGCTGACGTCCCTCGGCGAGTACGCGCCGCCGACGATCGTGGCCCAGGCATCGCGCCTCGTCGCCCGCCAGAGGGCCTTCAACCTCGTGATCACCAACGTGCCGGGCCCCCAGTTCCCCCTCTACTGCCTCGGACGCCAGATGACCGAGGTCTACCCGGTCGTGCCCCTTGTCGAGAACACCACGATCGGGATCGCGCTCTTCTCCTACAACGGCACGGTTGGATTCGGGCTCCTCGGCGACTACGACACCACCGCGGACCTCGGCGTGCTCGCCGAGGGCATCGACAAGTCCGTGACCGAGATGCTCAACGTCGCCTCCGGGTGAGGGCCCGCGGCCGACGACCTATGCTCGGGACGTGGTAGGTCGCTGGTGGGACAAGCGCAGCGAGATCCTGGCGGGCAACCTCAAGCCCCGTCCGCGCGTGCGTACGTGCGCGTGGTGCCTGCGCGACGAGGCCCACGTCGACATTCTGATCTCGGGCCCGGGGGTGTGGATCTGCGACTCGTGCGTGGACCTGCTCGCCGGCATCGTCGCCGAGCGCCGCAGCCGCGCTAATCCTGCGCCCGGTCGGTAAGGTAGGCGTCGAGGCGCCGGCACACGTCTATCGCCCGGCGTTCGAACTCGTCGTACCGGCCCTGGGCGGCAAGGTCGGCATCGAACACGGCTCCGGCGAAGCCGACGAGCTCGGCCCCCGCGTCGAGGTAGCCGAGGTAGTTCTCGGCGGTGATGCCTCCGGTGACGAGGATCGGCGTGCCGCGCAGGGGGCCGAGGACGTTTTCGATGTAGCCCGGCCCGCCGAGGTCGGCGGCCGGGAAGACCTTGACCCAATCGGCGCCCGTGCTGGCGGCGGTGAAGATCTCGGTGGGGGTCGAGGCGCCCAGCGCCACGGGCATCGACAGCTCGTGGGCGGCTTCGACTACCTCGGGGACGACCACCGGGGTGATGACGAACTCGGCCCCCGCGTCGTAGGCCTCCTTGACCTGTTCGGCCGTCAGCACCGTACCGGCCCCCACGAGCGCGTCGCCGCGTCCGGCGACCTCGGACAGCGCGTCGGTCGCCCCCGGCGTGTTCATCGTGATCTCCACGGCCTCGAAGCCGCCCCGGATCGCGGCGCCGACGCCCTCGATTGCGTCTTCGGGACCGTGCATCCGGAAGATCGCGATCACGGTGGCGTCCCGCAGCCGCCTGCGCCGGTCCTCGAACAGCTTGGGGTTCATGACTGGCAGGTTACCCGCCCCCGCACCTTTCCCTACGCCCCCGATCCCTCAGCCACCCGGAAGACGCGCCTCCGTCTTCCCGGCGAGCACGTCGTGCAGGGGCCGCGGAGGGGAGAAGAGCAGGCCCTGGGCGAGCTCGCACCCGACCTCGGTGAGCAGCGCCGCCTGGCGCTCGGTCTCGACGCCCTCGGCGAGCGAGGTCATCCCGAGGGCCCGCGCCAGCCCGACGATGCCGGCGACGAGGGTGACGTCGTCGCCGGAACCGGCGACGAACGAACGATCGATCTTGAGCGTGTCCACCGGCAGGTGGTTGAGGTAGGCGAGCGACGAGTAGCCGGTGCCGAAATCATCCAGGGCGACGCGCACCCCGAGGTCGCGTAGCTCGGCGAGGCGCCGGGTCGAGCGGGCGAGGTCGCGCACCAGGGCCGTCTCGGTGACCTCGAGCATCAGCCGTTCGGGGTCGAGACCGGCGGCGCCGAGCGCGTCCGCCACGTCGCGCACGAGGTCGCCCTCGTAGAGCTGGCGGGCCGAGACGTTCACGCTCACGGAGGCCTGCGGGCCCATCTCCATACACGCGCGGCACGCCTCGTGCAGCACCCAGCGACCGATGTCGACGATCAAGCCGGTGTCCTCGGCGATGGGGATGAAACTGCCCGGCAGCAGCAGCCCGATCCCGGGCCGGCGCCACCGCAGCAGGGCCTCGTAGCCCCGCAGCGTGCGGGCCGGCAGGGTGACCACCGGTTGGTAGGCGAGCTCAAGCTCGCCCGCTCCGGCGGCCTGCTCCAGGGCGGTCTTGGTCTCGAGCCGGGCCAGCGCGGCGCCGTGCATGTGCGGCTCGTAGACCTGGACGGTGCGCGCCCCGCGCTTGGCCACGTACATCGCCATGTCCGCGTTGCGGATCAGCTCCTCGGCGTCGCACCCGGGGTCATCGGCCACGACCACGCCGATGCTCGTGTGCACGACGATGTCTCCTCCGGCCACGGCCACGGGCCGGGCCACCGCCTCGGCCAGCCGTTCGGCCACGTGCAGGGCGTCGTCGACGCCCTGCACGGGATCGAGCAGGATCGCGAACTCGTCGCCGCCGAAACGGGCCGGGGTGTCGGTCGGGCGCAGCCCCTCCCTGAGGCGGCCCGCGATCACGCGCAGCACCTCGTCGCCGGCGGCGTGCCCGAGCGAGTCGTTGACCGTCTTGAAGTCGTCGAGGTCCATGAACAGCACCGCCACCCCGGCGCGGTGACGCTGCAGGGACGCGACCGCGTGACGAACGCGGTCCGTGAACAGGGCACGGTTGGCGAGCCCGGTAGTGCCGTCGTGGAACGCCTGGCGGTGCAGCTGCTCCTCGATCGCCTTGCGTTCGCTTATGTCCAGGAGCACGCCCTGGTAGTAGAGGGGGGTTCCGTCGGCGTCCCGCACCACCACGGCTTCGTCGCGCACCCACACCACGCGCCCCTCGGGCGTCACCAGGCGGTACTCGGTGGCCGAGCTCCCATCGCCGCCGGCGAGATCCAGGCGCTCCTCGGCCAGCACCCGGTCGCGGTCCTCCGGGTGCAGCATGCGGGCCCACAGGCGCTCGGACATCCAGCGCCGGGCGCTGACCCCGAGCGTCTGCTCGATGCGCGGGCTTACGAACTCCCACTCCGCCCGCTCCCCGAATCCGGCGCGGTACACGATCGCCGGGACCTGCTCGACCAGGGCCCGGTAGCGACGCTCGGCCGCCTCGAGCGCGCGCTCGAAGCGACGGCGCTCGCTGACGTCGCGCAGCACCAGCAGGAAGCCGCCGGGACCGTCGTCGCCGGCCAGGTCCGACACGCTGACCTCGAAGCTTCTGCCGTCGGGCCCATCCCAGCGCTGGAGCTCGGCGGCGGGGGCTTCGGCGAACCGTGCCGCGAGATCGGGCAACAGGCGGGCCAGCGGCGTCCCCGCCGGCACCCGCTCCCCGAACAGGACCTCGGCCGCCGGGTTGAGCTCGACCACCCTGGCATCGGCGTCGAGCACTACGACGCCGTCGACCATCTGCTCGATCATCAGCCGATGGGCGACCGGCAGCAGGCCCGAGGGGCGCAGCCTGAACAGCCCCCACAGCAGGGCGATCCCGGCCGCGCTGTAGCCCAGCGGCGTGAGGTCGTAGCGCCCGAACGGCCCCACTCCGAACGCGTTCAGCACGTTGAGCGCCCACGGCAGCACCACCATGAGCGCCAGCAGTCGGGCCCGGGAACGGCCGGTGCGAGGGGCCCGCCACAACGCTCCGAGGAACTGCACTGTGGCCGCGGCGAGCAGCACGTAGACGTATGCGAGGTGCCCCCAGAACAGGGGGCCGAGGGCGACCACCGGGGGGCCGGCGAAGTCCTGCGGCGGGTAGCTGCGCACCAGCGCACGCGTCGCCGGCAGGGCGAGCAGCGCCAGCAGCGCCGCCGGCTCGACCGCCAGCGCGGCGAGCCATGCCCGCCCTAGCCTGCGGCGGCCCCGGTAGCGGTACAGCACGGCGAAGCACAGCAGGGCCGGTGCGGCCACGACGATCCCGAGGTACTTGGCATCGCCCCACAGCACCGTGGCGGCGCGGTTCGTAGCCGCGCTC
>CADDZG010000108.1 GCA_902812355.1 Actinomycetota bacterium
GCCGAGACCCACGAGCACCTCGCCGCCGAGCCCTGCGACCGTCACCAGCAGCTCGCCGGTGCCCCGTGACGACGCCCGCAGGGCGTCCCGGCGCGCCTCGGGCACGAGCTGCAGCCCGGATGCGGCCGACGTCTCCATCGCAGTGCGGCCGTCCCGCAACCGCCCGTAGGACGCACGGACCTCGTCGCCCAGGGGCCCGGTGACCCGGACGTGATGCAGCTCGCCCCCGAGGCCGTGCAGCAGAGCCTCGACGAATCCTTCGCCGCCGTCGGACAGCGGCAGGAGCTCGACCTCCGCGCCGGGGAGGCTCCGACGCACGCCCGCGGCCATGGCCTCGGCCGCCTCGGCCGCGCCGAGCGTCCCCTTGAACTTGTCGGGAGCTACGAGGATGCGCATACCTCCGACCGGCCCGGGTCACCGCGGCACCGGGGCGCCGGTCGCGCCGCAGCATAGCCCGCAGTTGGGCCCCGCCCCCGACCGGGTAGCAACATAGGGCCATGACCGAGCGCGCCGCAGTGGTGATCGCCTCCAACCGGGGGCCGGTGTCCTTCGTGGCGCGCGACGAGGGCGGCTTCGAGCTCAAGCGCGGGGCGGGGGGCATGGCCTCCGCGCTGGACCCCGCGGCCCGGCGGCTGGCACGGGAGGCCCTGTGGGTGTGCGCGCCGACCTCGTCGGCCGACCGGGAGGCGATCGCAGCCGGGGAGGACCGCGACCTCGAAGAGCAGCTCGGCTATGCGGTGCACTTCATCGACATCGACCCCGACACCTACGACCGCTACTACAACCAGGTCGCCAACAAGATGCTGTGGTTCGCCAACCACTGCCTGTGGGACGAGGTCGAGCTCGACGATTTCGGGGCCCGCGACCTCGCGCACTTCAACGAGGCCTACGACCCGGTCAACGAGCGCTTCGCCGCCACCGTCGCCGAGCTCACGGCCCCCAACGGGCTCGTGCTGCTGCAGGACTACCACCTCTACACCGCCCCCCTGCACCTGCGCCGGCGGCGCGAGGACCTTACGGTCCTGCACTTCACCCACTCTTCGTTCTGCGGGGTGGAAGGCCTCGACCGCTGCCCCCGCCCGATACCGCGGCGCGTGATCGAAGGGATGCTCGGAGCCGACCTGCTCGGCTTCCACGTGCGCCCGTGGGTGGAGGGCTTCTTCGAGTGCTGTGAGGCGATCGGTGCGAGCGTCGACCGCGACGCGTGGGCCGTGACCCACGGCGGTCGCCGCACCTGGGTTCGGGCCTACCCGATCCCGGTCGAGCCCGAGGAGCTGCGTCGACGCGCCCGCAGCGAGAAGGCCCAGCGCTGGGCGCGGCGCTTCCGCGACAGCTCGGAGGGTCCGCTGATCGTGCGTTCGGACCGGGTGGAGCCGTCCAAGAACATCGTGCGCGGCTTCGAAGCCTTCGGCCGGCTGCTCGACCGCCGACGCGACCTGCGCGACGGCGCGCTGTTCGTCGCCTGCCTGTACCCGAGCCGCCAGGGCCTGGCCGAGTACCGCAACTACATGAAGCGGGTGCGGGCCGCGGCCGACGAGGTCAACGAGCGCCACCCCGATGCAATCGAGCTGTTCCTGCGCGACGACTTCGATCGCGCCCTCGGTGCCTACCTCGTCTACGACGTCCTGCTGGTCAACTCGATCATGGACGGCATGAACCTCGTGTCCAAGGAGGGCAGCGCGCTCAACCGCAACGACGGGGTGCTCGTGCTGTCCAGCGGAGCCGGGTCGTTCGAGGAGCTGCGCGACGAAGCGGTGGTGATCGAGGACCCCAAGGACGTCGAGGAGACCGTGGCGGCGCTCGAGCGAGCCGTGGACATGCCCGCGGAGGAACGCGCGCAGCGCGCAGCACGGCTTAAGAGCAAGGCCGCCGCGCGTTCGCCGCGGGATTGGATCGAAGACCAGCTCGCCGACCTCGACGAGATCCGCGCCGGCCGTCCGCCCAAGACGCCCCCGCCGGAGCCCGCCTAGCTCAGGTCAGTTCCTCCAGCAAGCCGACCACGGCCTCGGGCGCATCGACGACGATGTCCGCCCGAGCGACCAGCTCGGAAGGAGCCTCGTCCGAGCTCACCGCCACCCGGCACGTGCTCACGCCGTCCTCGGCGAGGCGGTCCAGAGCGTCGAAGGCGCCGAGATCCACGGCGTCGTCGCCCGCGTAGAGCGCGGCTCGCAACCCGGCCTCGCGCGCGCGCCGCAGGACGACCGCGGACTTGGAGAGCTCGACCGGGGGACGCAGCTCCAAGGCCATCTTGCTCGCCGAACCGACGAGCCCGTGCTCCTCGCACAGGCGCCGGGCGAGGTCGCCGACGGCTTGCTCGGCGCGCGCTCGGTCCTCGGCCGCGCGGTAGTGCAGGCCGATCACGACGCGCTTGTCCTCGACCTCGATCCCCGGGATGGCGAGGGCGCGCACCTCGGCGCGGGCCCGGCGCAGGACCCGCTGCATGACCGGCTCGTAGGCACGCACGGCGGGAACGAGCTCGACCTCGCCGCCGCGCGCCCGCTCCGCGCCGTGGGTGCCCCAGATCTCGACCTCGGGGCCGAGCCAGCGCACGAGCTGGGCGGCGGAGCGTCCCGAGACCACGGCCACCACGGCGAGCCGCCGGGCGAGGCGGGACAGCAGCTCCGGCACCCCGGGCAGGGGCCGCGCGTCGCCGGGGCGGGACACGATCGGCGACAGCGTCCCGTCGAAGTCGAGGAACACGCCGGCGCCGGCCGGATCCTGCCGCCACGGGGCGAGCGGGTCGCGGGTCACGGCCCCCGAGGTTAAGCGCGGCCCGGGGCCCGGCCCTCAGCCCGAGGACGCCTCGTCGGCGCCGATGTCGACGTGGACGTCGACGCTCGAGCTCAGGCTCGGGGGGGCCGGAGCGGCCCGCCAGCCGAAGTGCGCGGCGAGCGCCTTGGCCGCGGGCTTGCCCTTGGGCGTCGCCCAGTACACCGTAGTGTGAGGCTCGGCGAGCCCGGTCTGCACCGCTACTACCGTGAAGCCGAGGCGGGTGAGCCGGTCGGCCCACGTCTGGGCGAGGTTGGTCACCCCCGTGCCGTTGAGGACCTGCACGGTGATGCCCTTGGTGATGAGGCTCCCGCCCTGGTGCCCGCGCTCATGGGTCGGACGCGGCGAGGGCGTGGCGTGCCCCTGCCGGCGCTCGCGGGTTGGGGTCGGCGACGGCTGCGGGCTCGGGGTGGAACGCTGGGTGGCCCGCTGGGTGGGGACGGCCTTGGCGGCGGCCCCGCGCCCGTGCGGAGCCCCGGCCCCCTCGCCCATCATGGCGGTGAGACCGATCCACAGCGCGGCCACCAGGACCGCGGTGACCAGCACCCACGGCGCCAGCCACACCGCCACCGAGCGGTAGAAGGGCCACTGCTCGGGAGATGAATGCCTACCCATGGCGCCTCACCCATCGGGAGCCGGGAGGCGACCCGGCTACCGCCGTCCCGGTGAGTATTCGGCCCCCAGCAGACGCGCCACCCGCCGGCGCTTGCGGTAGGTGCGGATGCGCTGGAGGCGCTTGACGAGGATCGCGTCGTACTCGGCCGCCTCGGGCTTCTCCAGCAGCTCGTTCAGCAGCTGGTAGTAGCGGGTCGCGGACATGTCGAAGCGTTCTTTGATCGCCTGCTCCTTGACCCCCGCGTGCTTCCACCAGTTGCGCTCGAAGTCGAGTATGCGGATCTCGATGTCGCTCAGCTCGGCCATGCCACCAGGGTAGAGGCGGGCCCGATGCAAGCCGCGGATTTCCCCTCGGGCCGATAGATGCGCAGAGCAGGCTCAGGGGAAGAGGCCGCGTGTGAGGTGTGCCTCCGAGACGCGCCCGACGCCGATCCACTGCGCCGCTTGACGCAAGGTCAGGTTCTTCTCCTCGGCGAAGCTGGAGACGTCGTCGAAGGCACGTTCCATGATCATGCGCAGGCGGTCGTTGACCTCTTCCTCGCTCCAGAAGTAGGCCTGGATGTCTTGGACCCATTCGAAGTAGGACACCGTCACCCCGCCCGAGTTGGCGAGGATGTCGGGTACCACGTAGACGCCGCGCTCGTTGAGGATCTTGTCGGCTTCGAAGGTGATCGGGCCGTTGGCCGCCTCGCAGATCACCCGGGCCCTCACGCGGTCCGCGTTCTTCACGGTGATCACGCCCTCGACCGCGGCCGGGATCAGCACGTCACAGTCGAGCTCGAGCAGCTCGGCGTTGGTGATGGCGTCGCAATCGGGGGCCCCGACGACCGTGCCCGCCTCTCGCTTGTGGCGGTTGATCGCCTCGGGGTCCAGGCCCCGCTCCCGGTACAGACCGCCCTCGACGTCGGAGATCGCCACCACCCGGCAGCCGGCATCGTGCAGCAGCTGTGCGAGGAAGCCGCCGACTTTGCCGTAGCCCTGGATCGCCACGCTGATCTCCTCGATGCCGAGCCCCAGCGAACGCATCATGGCGAAGACCATGTACATCACGCCGCGCGACGTGGCACCGCTACGACCGCGCGAGCCCCCGATCGCCACCGGCTTGCCGGTCACCACCCCCGGGACCGAGTAACCCGAGTTCATCGAGTAGGTGTCCATGATCCACGACATGATCTCTTCGTCGGTATTCATGTCGGGAGCGGGGATGTCGCGCTCGGGACCTATGAGGGGCAGGATCTCGGACGCGAAGCGACGGGTCATGCGTTCGAGCTCGCTGCGGCTGTGTTGGCGGGGGTCCACCGCGATCCCACCCTTGGCCCCGCCGAAGGGGATCCCCGCGATCGCGCACTTCCACGTCATCCACATCGCCAGCGCCTTGACCTCGTCGAGTCCGACGTCGGGGTGGTAGCGGATACCTCCCTTCGCCGGGCCGCGCGTGACGTTGTGATGCACGCGATAGCCCTCGTAGACGCGTGTCGAGCCGTCGTCCATGCGGAAGGGGACCGAAACGATCAACGCCCGTTTGGGGGAGCGCAGTATCTCGTGCACCCCGGGGGCGAGGCCCATCATCTCCGCCACCTCGTCGAGCTGGGCGAGAGCCGTATCCCACGCCGTCTCGCTGCCGGCCGCCGTCCTGTCGTGCTCTGTGACGCTCACGAACCCTCCGTAGTCTCCGTTGACCCGGTCTGGATGAGAGCCGGGTGTCGGGATCGAACCGACGACCTTCCGCTTACAAGGCGGACGCTCTTCCAGCTGAGCTAACCCGGCGGACGCTCAACCCAGCGTACCGCGCCGCTCAGATCGCCCCCCGGCCCCTCGAGCTCAGCACATGCTGCTCGAGCTTACGCTTGATCCGTTGCAAGGCGTTGTCCACCGACTTCACATGGCGGCCGAGCAGGTCGGCGATCTGTTGGTAGGAACGACCCTCCATATACAGGGACAGAACCTCCATCTCGAGCTCGGATAGAACCTCGTGCATCGAGTCGCGCAGCTCGGCGAGCTCCTCGGCCGAGATCACGACCTCGGCCGGATCGGCGACCGTCGGGTCGCCATGCAGGGACTCCTCGAGGGCCCGGTCGTCGTCGCCTTCCTGGGCCGGGCTGTTGAGCGACACGTAAGAGTTCAATGGAGCGTGCTTGAGACGGGTCGCGCTCTTGATCGCAGTGATGATCTGGCGCTTGATGCAGAGCTCGGCGAAGGCACGGAAGACGACGTTGCGCTCGGGATCGAAATCGCGCACGGCCTTGAACAGACCGATCATGCCCTCCTGGACGATGTCCTCCCGGTCGGCGCCGGCGAGGAAGTAGGTGCGCGCCTTGGCGCGCGCGTAATGCCGGTAGCGGTTCAGGAGAACCTCGATAGCGGACTCGTCCCCACCCCTGGCCCGGTCTACCAGCTCCTCGTCGGTGCAACCCTCTAATGCAGCGTCGACCACGACTCCCTCGGAAGCGGACCCCGCGCGCCCTGCTCGGGCGCGACAGCGTTACAGGGTAGCCGAGACATGGCGCCTGCGGGCGACCTCGAACATCGCCACGGCGCCGGCCACGGCCACGTTGAGGGACGACAGGCGCCCCGCCATAGGGATCGTCACCAGCGCGTCGCAGTGACGGCGTACGCCCGCCGACAACCCCGCCCCCTCGGCCCCCACGACCACGGCCACCGGGGGCTGGGCGAGGGGACTGTCCCACAGGGCGGTGTCCGCGGCGGCATCGAGGCCCAGCACCCACGCACCGGCCCCCTTGGCCTCCTCCAGGGCTCGGCTGAGATTGGTGACGCGGGCCACCGGCACGAGCTCGGCGGCGCCCGAAGCCACCCGGCGCACGGTGGCGGTCACCGGCGCGGCCCGGCGGCGCGGGACCACGGCCCCGGTGAAACCGGCGCCCTCGGCGCTGCGCAGCAAGGACCCGAGGTTGTGGGGGTCGGTGACCCCATCGACGAACAGCAGACACGGAGCCGGGCGTCGGAGGAGATCCTCCAGCGGGGTGTAGGCGAACGCTCCCGCCACCGCCACCACGCCCTGGTGGTTGGCCGCCCCGGCGAGGCGGGCGACCTCACTGCGATCGGCCTCACCGACGGGAACCCCTGCGGCGGCCGCGGCCCGGCGTATCTCGGCGAGCACGCCGGAGGGGCGCACGCCCCTGGCGATCACGATCCTGCGGACCGCCGCCCCGGCGCGCAGCAGCTCGAGCACCGGGCGCCGCCCGGGCACGATCCCGTCCCCGGCGTCAGTCCTCCGGCCCACCGGAGAGGTGCCAGCGGGGGCCCGAGGGGGTGTCCTCGACGACGACGCCGAGCTCCCCCAACCCTGAGCGGATCGCGTCGGCACGCCCGAAGTCTCTGGAGGCGCGAGCCTCCTCCCGCAGCCGCAGCAGCAGCTCGACGAGGCCTGCGACGAGCCCGGAGGACGCCTCCGGCGCCTCGAGACGGAAGCCGAGCAGTCCGGTGAGCTCGGCAAAGTCGTCGGCGAGGCTTCCGAGCTCGTCGCGTGCCGTGGCGTCGCCCCGTTCGGCCGGCTCGAGCAGCCGGTTGCCGGTCCGCACGAGCTCGTGGATCGTGGCGAACGCGCCCGCCGAGTTGAAGTCGTCGTCCATCGCCGCCACGAAACGCGCCGGGTAACCCCGTCCCTCGGTCCCCGGAGGCCGCACGAGCCCGGGGCGTGGGGCCACCGGGGCCCCGAGGGCCCGTCCGGCCGCGGCGGCGAAGGTGCGCCAGCGCTCGAGGGCGGCGCGAGCGTCGGTGAGGGCGTCTTCAGAGAACACCACCTGGGTGCGGTAAGAGGCCGACAACGCCCAGTAGCGGGCCACCTCTCCCCCCCAGGCGGCGACGACGTCGCCAGCCGACACGATGTTGCCGACCGACTTCGACATCTTCTCGCCGGCCATCTGCACGAGTCCCGCGTGCAGCCAGTAACGCACGAACGGCCCGTGCCCCGCGAGCCCTTCTGCCTGGGCGATCTCGTTCTCGTGGTGGGGGAAGATGAGGTCGCCCGCGCCCCCGTGGATGTCGAAGCCCATCCCGAGGTACTTGGTCGACATCACCGAGCACTCGATGTGCCATCCCGGGCGCCCGGGCCCCCACGGGGAGTCCCACGCCGGCTCCCCCGGCTTGGCCGCCTTCCACAACGCGAAGTCCAGTGGGTGACGCTTACCGGGATGCGGATCGACCCGCTCGCCGGCGCGCATCTCGTCGAGACTGCGGCGCGACAGCTTGCCGTAGTCGGGGAAGCGCTCGACCGCGAAGAAGACGTCGCCGTCGGCGCGGTAGGCGAGCCCCGCGTCGATCAGCCCGCGGATCGCCCCGATCATGTCCGGGATGTGATCGGTGGCACGCACGAGGATGTCGGGAGGCTGGGCACCGAGAGCCGCCATGTCCCGCTCGAACATCGCCGCGTACCTCTTGGCGACGACGTCCGGCTCGGTCCCCTCGATCCGGGCGCGGTCGATGATCTTGTCGTCGACGTCTGTGTAGTTCATGACGTAGGTGACGTCGAAGCCGCGATAGCGCAGGTAGCGCCGGATCATGTCGAACCACACGAGGGTGCGCGCGTTGCCGATATGCACCGGGCCGTAGACGGTGGGCCCGCACACGTACATCCCGACGCGGCCCGGCTCACGCGGCCGCAGCTCGACGACCTCGCGGCGCATCACGTCGTAAACGCGCAGAGCCATGATCGGCCACTCTAAGGTGCTGCACCCCCGGGGGCGCGTCCCGAGAGCCGCGTGCGGTCGGCAGGGTGCCGGGCCGAAGCGAGCCCGGCGCGCACAACCTCGCCGGTGTGCGACGGGCTAGGGGAGCAACGGGACAGGGTCACAACGGGACCGGGACAAAGACCGGTGCGGTCCCCGGCCTGGGCCGTGACCTCCACGTCAACCCCGCCGCCGAGTGACACCGGGACCGGGACAACGACCGGTGCG
>CADDZG010000109.1 GCA_902812355.1 Actinomycetota bacterium
GCCTGAGCCCGTCCCGCCGCGGGTGGGCCCCGGTGGAAGCGGGGTAGGTTGGGGGGGTCGCGTCCGATCGGCGCGGCGGTTCCCACGCTCCGGGAGGACATGGCCAAGCTGATCGAGCCCCGCATAGCCGGCGCCGTGGCGCGGCGCCTGGCCGGCGATTCCGGGTTGCAGCGCTCCCACCTGCTCGAGCGTCTCGAACGCGATCTCGAGCGGGCCGTGCCCGAGGCCGAGGGTCTCGTGGCCCGCGTCAGCGGGATCCCGTCTCCGCCGCCGGTGCGCTGGGCCCTCGTGGACCGCGCCACCTGGGCCGAGGCGAACATCCGGGCCCTCGGGGCGATGCTCGCCCCGCTGGCGGAACGTCTCGAAGGGCGGCTGCGTGCGCTGCCTCCGCCGGTGCGGTTGCTCCAGCACGGCCTCGTGTCGGTGGAGGTGGGGGTGCTGCTCGGCTACGTATCGCGCCGCGTCCTCGGCCAGTACGACATCCTCGTGCCCGAGACCCCCGAGCGCCCGGCCGGCGGCCCGCCGCCGCTGTACTTCGTGGGTCCCAACCTGATCGAGACCGAGCGCATGTACAACTTCGTGCCCGACCACTTCACTCTGTGGGTGGCGCTGCACGAGGTCACCCACCGCTTCCAGTTCGCCGGGGTGCCGTGGCTGCGATCGCGCTTCTTCGAGCTGCTGCACGTCTACGTGCGGGCGATAGACATCGACGCCCGGGCGCTGGCCGAGCGCCTCGCCGGGGCCGCCCGACGGCTCCTCGACCCCTCCCTGCCGGCCGAGGAACGCAGCCCCGCCTA
The DNA here is from genome assembly GCA_902812355.1 of Actinomycetota bacterium. Taxonomy (GTDB): domain Bacteria; phylum Actinomycetota; class CADDZG01; order CADDZG01; family WHSQ01; genus CADDZG01. The sequence goes on from CADDZG010000109.1 coordinate 798, forward strand.
CCTGCTGGCGAGCGACGAGCAGCGCGTGGCGCTGGACGGACTGCAGGCCCTGATGGCGGTGGTCGAGGGCCACGGCAACTACGTGATGGACGCGGTCGGGCGCGACGTGATCCCGAGCTTCCGCCGGATGCGTGCGCTGTTCGACCGCCGCCGCGAACAGCTCAACGCGGTGCAGAAGGCGATCAACTATGTGATCGGCCTCGACATGAAGATGCGTCAGTACGAGCTCGGCCAGAGGTTCTGCGAGACGGTAGCGGCGGAGGCCGGTGCGGGGGCCCTGGGCCGGTTGTGGGAGGGGCCCGAGCGCTTCCCCAGCCTCGCCGAGCTGCGCGAGCCGCTGGCGTGGCTGCGCCGGGTGGCGTGAGCACGATCGACCTGCGCGGGGCGGGGGGCCCGGGGTTCGCCGTCGTCGCCGCGGCCCGCGACGCGGTAGTGCGCTACCGCATGCTGCACACGGGAGACCGCGTGGTGGTCGGAATCTCGGGGGGGCCCGACTCCACCTGCCTCGCCGACGTCCTACGGCGGCTCGCCGGTCCGCTGCGGCTGCAGCTCGTGCTCGCCCACGTCGATCACGGCCTGGCGCCGCACTCTGCCGAGGTCGCCCGGCGTGTCGCCGACCAGGCCGAGGCGTGGGGCCTGCCGCTGCGGATGATGACCGCCGAAGGCCTCGAGGGTCCCAACCTCCAGGCGCGCGCCCGGGCGCTGCGCTACGGCTTCTTCGCCGAGGTCGCCGACGATACCGGGGCTTCCCGCATCGCCACCGGCCACACCCTCGACGACCGGGTCGAGACGACGCTGGCGCGCCTCGTGCACGGAGCTGGGACCGCAGGGCTCGCCGGTATCCCTCCGGCACGGGGCCGCAGGATCCGCCCGCTGTGCGACGTGCGCCGGGCGGACACGATCGCCTACTGCAAGGACACCGGCCTGTCCTACTTCCTCGACCCGGCCAACGACGATCCCCGCTTTGAGCGCGCCGCGGTGCGCCACGAGCTCGTCGCGGCGATCGAACGGCGCTGGGGGCCGGGAGCGATCCGGGCCATGGCTGCGAGCGCCCAGCGTCTGCGCGAGGACGCCGACGCTCTCGACGCCGTGGCCGCGGACGTCGCCGGAGCGATCCTGAGCTCGGGCCCCCACGGGGTGCGCTGCGACCGCCCCGCCCTCGAGGCGTTGCCCCGGGCGCTGCGGCGCCGGGTGCTGGAGCGGGCTCTGGGCCGGGTGCGCGATCGCCACAAGGCGATCGACGCGGTGCTCGACGCGCTCGAGCGCGCCCCGGCCCCGGGGTGGCGCATGGACGCCGCCGTTGGCACCGTGACGATCGAGCGCGACGCGGTGATCGTTGGCCCCCGCCGCGCGGCGGCGCAACACGATCCTGGTGACGCCGAGCCGTTCGAGGCGGGGTGAGCGTCGGCGGTGGCGGGGCACTACGATGGCGCCATGAGCGGCACGGTGGCTCCGGTCCACGAGGACATCGCCGAGGTCCTCATCACCGCGGACCAGATCGAGGGCAAGATCGCCGAGCTCGGGCGGCGCATCACCGCCGATTACCGCGGCCGCGACATCCTCATGGTCGGCGTGCTCAAGGGCGCGTTTGTGTTCATGGCCGATCTCGCTCGTGCCGTCGAGCTGCCGACCGAGTTCGACTTCATGGCGGTGTCCTCCTACGGGTCGGCGACGAAGTCGTCGGGCATCGTGCGCATCCTCAAGGACCTCGATCACGAGATCAGCGGCCGGGACGTGCTGTTGGTCGAGGACATCATCGACTCGGGCCTGACGATCAACTACCTGCTGCGTTACCTCGAGGCGCGCGGCCCCGCGAGCCTCGAGATCTGCTCGCTGTTCTGGAAGCGCGGCGAGCAGGCGGTGCCCCTGGACGTGCGTTATCCGGGCTTCGAGATCCCGCCGGTCTTCGTGGTGGGCTACGGGCTCGACTTCGCCGAGCGCTACCGCAACCTTCCCTATATCGGCGTGCTCAAGCCCGAGGCCTACGGCGGCCGTGACGGCGAGGCGCCCTAGGCGGCGCCGGCCCCCGGGGGTGCCGGGTGGGGAGCCCTCCTGCTAGGCTTGCCTTTCCGATCACATCGAACCAGGTAGGTCGTGAATGAACCGCATCCTGCGCTCCGCCGTCCTCTACCTCGTGCTGATCATCGCGGCGGTGTGGGCGTGGCAGCTGTACCACGAAAGCGCGCAGTCTCCCCAGCCGATCTCCTCGGTCAACCAGTGGGTTCAGGAGGTCCGCAGCGGCGACGTCAAGACGGCCAAGTTCCTCAATAAGGACGAGAAGGTCGTCGGCAAGCTCGCCAACGGCCAGTCCTACGAGGTCGCGCTGCCGGCCGACACCGTGGGCCGCTACTCGAAGCTGGCGATGCAGCACGACGTCAGCGTCGAGGCCGACCCGCAGACCTCGTCCGCGTGGGTCTCGGTGCTGGTCAACCTGCTGCCGATCCTGCTGATCTTCGGGTTGATCTTTTTCATGATGCAGCAGATGCAGGGCGGGGGTAACCGGGTGATGTCCTTCGGCAAGGCGCGTGCCCGAATGGTCAGCAAGGACCAGCCCAAGATCACCTTCGCCGACGTCGCCGGGCTCGACGAAGCGGTCGAGGAGCTGCAGGAGATAAAGGAGTACCTCGAGGCCCCCCAGAAGTTCCAGGCGATGGGGGCCAAGATCCCCAAGGGCGTACTGCTGTACGGTCCGCCCGGCACCGGCAAGACCCTGCTTGCCCGGGCGGTCGCCGGTGAGGCCGGCGTGCCGTTCTTCTCGATCTCGGGCTCCGACTTCGTCGAGATGTTCGTCGGCGTCGGCGCCAGCCGGGTGCGCGACCTCTTCGAGCAGGCCAAGGCCAACGCCCCTTCGATCGTGTTCATGGACGAGATCGACGCCGTCGGCCGCCACCGCGGGGCCGGGCTCGGGGGCGGCCACGACGAGCGGGAGCAGACGCTCAACCAGCTGCTGGTCGAAATGGACGGTTTCGACATGAAGTCGGGCGTGATCCTGATAGCGGCCACCAACCGGCCCGACATCCTCGACCCCGCGCTGCTGCGTCCCGGCCGTTTCGACCGTCAGATCGTGGTCGACCGCCCCGACCTCAACGGGCGGGTCGGCATCCTCAAGGTCCACACTCGCGGCAAGCCCCTGAGCAAGGGCATCGACATCGAGGTCCTGGCCCGCCGCACGCCGGGCTTCACCGGTGCCGACCTCGCCAACGTCGTGAACGAGGCCGCCCTGCTGGCCGCCCGCTTCGGGCGCAAGGAGATCGGCATGCCCGAGCTCGAGGAGGCGATCGACCGAGTGCTGGCCGGGCCCGAGCGGCGCAGCCGCATCATCTCCGAGCGCGAGCGCAAGGTCATCGCCTATCACGAGGCCGGTCACGCCCTCGTTTCCCACGCCCTGCCCAACGCCGATCCGGTGCATAAGGTGTCGATCGTGAGCCGCGGCCGGGCCCTCGGCTACACGCTCACGCTGCCCACCGAGGACCGTTTCCTGGTCACCCGCAGCGAGCTGATCGACGAGCTCGCCATGCTGCTGGGCGGGCGGGTCGCCGAGGAGGTCGTGTTCGACGAGCCCACCACGGGGGCCCAGGACGACATCCAACGTGCCACCCGCATCGCCAAGCAGATGGTGACGCAGTACGGCATGAGCGAGCTCGGCCCGCTGGCGCTCGGCGAGGACCAGGGCCAGCCGTTCCTGGGACGCGACTACGGGCACATCCAGGACTATTCCGACAGCGTCGCGGCCAAGATCGATGCCGAGGTGCACCGCCTCGTCGACGAGGCCCACGAGGAAGCGCGCGAGATCATCCTCAAGTACCGCGACAAGCTCGATCTCATGGTCGAGCGCCTGCTCGAGAAGGAGTCGATCGAAAAAGAGGAGGTCGCAGAGATCCTCGCCGAGGTCGCCAAGCAGACCCCCTCGGACCCGGTCGAGCGGGCCCGCCAGCGCCGGCTGCGGCGCGAGGGCGACGGGCGGCGCGAAGCACCTCCCGCGCCGCGCAAGAAGCGCCTGCCGATGCCGGCACCCAAGCCCCGCCTCGGCGAGGTCTAAAGCGCTGCGGCCGCGCGCCGGCTCTATGCAGGTCGCCCGGTCTCCCCGGACGTTGCCGGTCTCCGCTCAGGCCGGTCGTAGCTCCCCGCGGCCTCTGCCGACAGGGGTTGGGCGACGTCCTCCAGAGAGCGGCGCTCGGCATCGACACCGATCACGGCCTCGACCAGCCCGGCGGCCGCCATCACCGCGGCTCCGGTGATCCAGCCCTCGAAACACATACGCGGGCCGGCCCGGGCCAAAGGCCCGCTCGGGGAAGGGCGCGGCACCCGGGCCTGTTTAGAGTTGTGACGTGAGCGAACCCGGTGGCACCGTCCAGCCCTTACGCCCTCATCGCGTCGTAGACCGCGACCGCATTGCCGCCGCGGTGCGCGAGATCCTCGAGGCTCTCGGCGAAGACCCCGAGCGTGACGGCCTCGCCCGCACGCCCGAGCGGGTGGCCGACATGTATGCCGAGATCTTCTCGGGGCTGGGCAGCGACCCCGCCGCCGAGCTTGACGTCGTCTTCGACGCGCGCCACGACGAGCTCGTGATGGTCAAGGACATCCCGCTCTACAGCGTGTGCGAGCACCACCTGATCCCGTTCGTGGGCAGCGCGCACGTCGGCTACATCCCCAACCAGCGCGGCCAGATCACCGGGCTATCCAAGCTTGCCCGGCTGGTCGACAACGTCGCCCGCCGTCCCCAGGTTCAGGAGCGGCTGACCGTGCAGATCGCCGATGCGTTGGAGCAGGCGCTCGAGCCGCGCGGCGTCCTCGTGGTGGTCGAAGCCGAGCATCTGTGCATGAGCATGCGCGGGGTGCGCAAGCCCGGCCACCGCACCGTGACCTCGGCGGTGCGGGGCTTGCTGCGGGACAACGACGCGAGCCGCGCCGAGGCGATGGGCCTGATCTTCGGCCATCGCTGAGCGGACGCAGCGAAACGTGCAGCTCGCCGCCCGGGGCGTGCGCATCCCCCTCGACGACATGGTCCTGATGGGCATCGTCAACGTCACGCCCGACTCGTTCTCCGACGGCGGCATGTACGAGTCGCCGGACGCGGCCGTAGCCCACGGGCTCGACCTCGTGGCCCAGGGGGCGGCGATCGTCGACGTCGGCGGGGAATCGACCCGTCCCGGCGCCGACCCGGTGCCCGAGGCCGAGGAGCGGGCCCGGGTGCTGCCGGTGGTGGCGGAGCTCGCCGGACGCGGCGTCGTGGTGTCGATCGACACCCGCAAGCGGGGGGTGGCCGAGGCGGCGCTCACAGCGGGGGCGCACATCGTCAACGACACCCTCGGGGAGGCCGAGGACCCCGCGCTCGCCGCGCTTGCCGCCGACGCCGGCGCCGCCGTGGTGGCGATGCACTCGCGCGGCACGCCCAAGACCATGACGCGCCTGGCGGGCTACGACGACGTCGTGAGCGAGGTCGGCGGATGGCTGCGGGGCAAGGCCCGGCGCCTGCTCGAAGCCGGCGTGGCCGAGGACGCGATCGTGCTCGACCCGGGCTTCGGCTTCGCCAAGACCGCGCACCACAACCTCGTGCTGCTGCGACGCCTCGGCGAGCTCACCTCAGGGCCCTTCCCCGTGCTCGTGGGCACGTCGCGCAAGTCCTTCATCGGCAAGGTTCTCGGGGTCGAGGCGGGCGAGCGCGTCGAGGGAACCGCAGCGACCGTCGCATGGGCGCGCGTGCAAGGGGCGCGCCTGGCGCGCGTGCACGACGTCGCCCCGGTGCTGCGCACGGTGCGCATGATCGAAGCGATCCTGGGGGCCCAGGATGGCTGACGCGCTCGTGATCCAGGGGCTGCGCCTGCGGGCGAGGGTCGGTGCCGAGGATGCCGAGCGCGCTGCGCCGCAATGGGTCGTGGTCGACGCCGAGGTCGGCGTCGATGCGTCGGACGCAGCCCGACGCGACGATCTCGCCGCCGCGCTCGACTACACGGTCGTGCTGGACGCGATCGAGGCGGCTGTGATCGGGCGTCCCTACCGCCTGCTGGAGACGATGGCTGCACGGGTCGCCGACGCCCTATCCGCCCTGCCCGGGGCGGGCGGCGTTACGGTGGAGATCGCCAAGGAGGTCCCGCCGGTTCGCCAGGAGGTGGGACGGGTGGCGGTGCGGACCTCCCGAGGAGGGCCATGAGCGACGGGGTGACGGCCTACATCGGCGTGGGCTCCAACGTGGGGGACCGTGCAGACTTCTGCCGCCGGGCGCTGCGGGCGCTGGCCGAGCGGGACGGCGTCGAGCTCGAGGCCGTGTCGTCGCTGTACGAGACGAGCCCGGTCGGAGGTCCGCCCCAGCGCTCGTACGTCAACGCGGTGGCCCGGATCCGCACGACGCTGCAGCCCACTGCGCTGCTGGCCGCGTGCAAGGCGATCGAGAGGTCGCTCGGGCGCGAGCCCGAGGGACTGCGCTGGGGGCCGCGGGTCGCCGACCTCGACATCCTCATCTACGACGACGCCAAGGTGTCCGAGCCCGGCCTCGAGATCCCGCATCCCCGGCTGACCGAGCGCCGCTTCGTGCTCGTGCCCCTGCTCGAGATCGATCCCGACGCAGCCGACCCGCAGGGCAGCCCCTACGCGGGCTACGTAGCCGGGTCGGTGGGCGAGGTGCGTCTGCTCGAGCCCTTCTAAGGCCCTCACGCGGCCCGGTGGGGCGGCGGCTTATGCTCGTGGCCCGACCGGTACCCGAGCGGACTGGAGCGATGGACATGGTTTCCCCACCTCCGGAACCACCCCTGCGCGTAGCGCTCGTGGGGGCCGGGAGCGTGGGTACCGCGGTCGCCGAGCTGCTCGCCCGGCGGGGTAACGACATCGTCGGCGTGGCCTCGCGCCGGACGTCGTCGGCGCGGCGGGCGGCGATCCGTCTCGACGCTCCGGTGGTCGAAGCCTCGTCGCTGCCACCGTGCGACCTCGTCGTCCTCGGGGTCCCGGGAGCGGTGATCCCCGGGGTCGCGGCGAGCCTGGCGCCGCCGTCCGGGACCGCCGTCGTCACCCACCTCGCCGGCGCTTTTGGCACCGCCCCGCTCGGGCCCGCCGCCGGGCACGGCTACCTCCCGCTCGCCCTGCACCCGGTGCAGGCGTGCCCCGATACCGACACCGCGTTGCGGCGCCTGCCGGGCTCGGCCTGGGGGGTCACCTGTGCCCCGGACTTGGTGCCCTGGGCCCATCGTCTCGTCACCGGCCAGCTCGGGGGCACGCCGGTGGACGTCGCCGAAGGCGACCGTCCGGTGTGGCACGCGGCCGCCGCGGTCACCGCCAACGGGGTGGCGGCGCTGCTGGCCGATGCGGAGGCGATGCTCTCGGCGATCGGGATCGCGCACCCCCAGCGCGTGCTCGCTCCCCTCGCCGCCGGTGCCGCGGCCAACGCGGCCGAGGGTGGCGGCGGGGCCGCGA
>CADDZG010000110.1 GCA_902812355.1 Actinomycetota bacterium
GAGCTCGGCGAGCCGGTGCCCCCCGGGGAAGGCGTCGGGCCGCAGGCGTGGTGACGGTGCACGATCTCTCCTTCCTGCGGCCCGAGCCAGCGGGGGCAGCACGAAGTTGGTCGCGTGCACGACGTCCACGGGCCCGGTGAGACGCTCGATCGTCGGTGCTCCGACGCGCCGCCACACGGCGCGAGCGACGCGCGCCGGCACCGGCCACCGGCGAACGCCGGGCCGGCGGGCGCCCCGCAGGGCGACCGCGAAAGGCGTCACAGACACACCTAGGGCCTCCAGAGCACGCAGCAGCTCGCCGGTGTAACGGCCGACCCCGGTGGGCGGGTCGAGCAGCGGCCCGGCGTCGAGGGCTACGGCCGGTGCTCGCGGTACCACGCCACGGTGCGGGCCAGGCCCTCCTCCAGCGGCACCTGCGCCCGGAACCCGAAGTACCGGGCCGCACGCGTCGTGTCGACGCGCCGACGCGGCTGTCCGTCGGGCTTGGAGGGGTCGAAGACGATCTCGCCGTCGTAGCCACACAGGGCGGCGATCCGGTGGGCGAGGTCGGCGATCGACACCTCTTCGCCGGACCCGAGGTTGACCGGTTCGGGCGAGTCGTAGCGCTCTGCGGCGTCGACGATCCCGCGCGCCGCATCGTCCACGAACAGGAACTCGCGCGTCGCCCGCCCGGTCCCCCACACCTCCACCGGTGACGTCCCCGCTTCCGCCGCGGCCGTGAAGCGGCGGATCAGGGCCGGGATCACGTGCGACCACTCGGGATCGAAGTTGTCTCCCGGCCCGTAGAGGTTGGTCGGCAGCAGGTAGATCACGTTCTGGCCGTACTGGGCACGGTTGGCCTGCGCGTGGACGAGCAGCGCCTTCTTGGCGATGCCGTATGGGGCGTTGGTCTCCTCGGGATAGCCGTCCCACAGCGCGTCCTCCGAGAACGGCACCGGGGTGTGCTTCGGATAGGAGCAGATCGTGCCGACCACCACGGTCTTGCCGACCTCGCGGCGCCGCGCCTCCTCGATCACGTAGGTGCCCATCAGCAGGTTGGTGACATAGAGCTCCGCGGGCCGGGCGAGATTGGCGCCGATCCCCCCGACGCGCGCCGCGAGGTGGATCACCACGTCGGGGCTCGCGTCTGCGAACAGCTTGCCCACCGCCTCGGGCTGGGTGAGGTCGTAGCGGGCGCTGCGAGGCACCACGAGCTCGCCGACGCCGCGGGCGCGCAGCTGCGCGCACACGGCCGATCCGAGGAACCCGGCTCCGCCGGTGACGAGCACGCGCTGGTCGGCCCATCGAGCCATGTGCGCATCGTAGTCGCGGCCTCCGGGCGGACCGCGGGCCGTGCGACGATACGGGCCGTGCGGGTCGCCCTCACGCTCGAACAGCTGTGGCACCGCGTCCCCGGAGGTACCGCCGTGGCCGCCTCCGGCGCGGCGCGCGCTCTCGCCCGCCGTGGCACCGACGTGATCGGGGTCTCGGCCCTGCACCGCCGCCCCCCCGGCCCGGGATGGACGCCCCCGGTCCCGGTGGTCCCGCTGCCCCTGCCGCGCATCGTCCTGTATGAGTCATGGCATCGGCTGCGGGCCCCCAGGGTGCAGCGGGCCACGGGCGAGGTGGACGTCGTCCACGCCACCAGCCTGGCCGTGCCCCCGCGGCGTCCGGCCCTGGTGGTCACGGTCCACGACCTCGCCTTCCTGCACGAGCCGGCGATGTTCACCCGGCGCGGGGTGTCGTTCCTGCGCCGCGGCCTGCAGCTCACGCGCGCCGAAGCCGACCTCGTGGTGTGCCCATCCGAGGCCAGCGCCCGGGACTGCGAGGCCGCCGGCATCGAGCGGGCGCGTCTGCGCGTGGTGCCGCTCGGGGTCGAGGCGAGGCCGGTCGACGCCGAGGAGGTGCGCGCGGTGCGCCGCCGCTACGGGATCGAACGCAGCTACGTGCTGTGGACGGGGACCCTCGAGCCGCGCAAGAACCTGGCTCGTGTCCTAGAGGCGTGGGCGCGCCTGCGCCCCGATGCCGATCTCGTGCTTGCCGGCCCGCGCGGATGGGACCGTGCGGTGACCCCCCCGGAGGATGTGGCGGGCATCCATCTCGTCGGCTTCGTGCCGGCGCGCGACCTCCACGCCCTCTACGCCGGGGCCCGGCTGCTGCTGTGGCCGAGTCTGCTCGAGGGCTTCGGATTCCCGGTGCTCGAGGCGATGAGCCACGGCATCCCGGTGATCACCTCGGCCGGCACGTCCACCGAGGAGGTCGCAGGCGACGCGGCCCTGCTGGTCGACCCGCGCGACGTCGACGCGATCGCCGCCGCGGTCGCCCGCCTGCTCCAAGACGACACCCTCGCCACCGAGCTCGGGCGGCGCGGCCTCCGTCGGGCCGCCGGGTTCACGTGGGAGCGCACGGCCGAGGGGCTCGACCGCGTCTACGGTGAGCTGGCATGAACGACGACGTGATCGGCATCAACCTGCTGTGGATGGTCCCGGGCACCGTGGGCGGCTCGGAGACCTACACCACGCGCCTGCTGCACGGGCTCGCCGAGCGAGGTTCCCGCCTGCGCTACGTGCTCTTCGCCCTGCCCACCTTCGAGGCCGCCCACCCCGACATCGCCAGCCGCTTCGAGGTTCGCTACGCGCCCCTGTCCGGGCAGGTCAAGTCCTTCCGCGTGGCCGGCGAGAACACGTGGTTGCTGCGCCAGTGCCGCAAGCAGCGCGTGGCGTTAATCCATCACGCCGGCGGCATCGTGCCGTTGGTACACGCGGCCCGTCCCGTGCTCACGATCCACGACCTGCAGTACCTCTACTTCCCCGAGTACTTCACGCGGGCCAAGCTCACCTACCTGCGCACGATGATCCCGCGCTCGGCCGAAGCCGCCCGCTTGATCCTGACCCCCAGCGCGTTCACCCGGCGCACGGTGATCGAGAGGCTCCACATCGACCCCGAGATCGTGCGGGTGATCCCGCACGGGATCTCTCCCCGGCCCCCCCAGGGGGCTCGGGACGTGCGTAAGCACTACGGCCTTCCGGGCCCCTTCTTCATCTATCCGGCGGCCACCTATCCGCACAAGAACCACCTGCTTCTGATCGAGGCCTTCGCCCGCCTGCGCGCCCGCCGCGGCGACGTGCACCTCGCGCTCACCGGCCCGCGCGGCAACATGATGTGGGCCACGGGGGTGGAGATGGAGAAGCGCGTCGCGCACGAGATCGACGCCCGCGGGCTGAGCGCTTCGGTGCATCGCCTCGGCTACGTCCCCGCCGCCGACCTCGATGCCCTCTACCGGGAGGCGACGGCTCTGGTGTTCCCGTCGCGCTTCGAGGGGTTCGGCGCCCCGGTGCTGGAGGCAATGGCACGGGGCTGCCCGGTGATCGCCGCCGACGCGACTTCACTGCCCGAGGTCGCCGGCGGCGCGGCGCTGCTGGTGTCGCCGGACAACGCTGCCCGCTGGGCCGAGGCGATGGAGCGCGTCCTCGACGACATCGCGCTGCGCGACGAGTTGGTGCGCGCCGGCTGCGAGCGCGCTGCGGCTTCCACCTGGTCCCGCTCCGCGGAGCTACTCGAGGAGGCCTACATCCACGCCCTGGAGACGACGCTATGAGGCTCGCGGTGATCGCCCCGCACTTCGAGCCCGACGTCGCCCCGACCGGCGTCGTGATCACCCGCATCGTTCACGAGCTCGGGGCGCGTGGGCACGACATCGAGGTCGTCACCTCGCTGCCGTGGTACCGGGAACATCGCGTCGAGACCGGCTACGAGGGGAGGCTGTGGCGGCGCGAAGACGTGCCCTGGGGCCGGATCGTCCGCCTGCATCCCTTCCCCGCCCCGGACAAGCGCGACCTCGTGCGACGGGCTCTGTCCTTCGTCGGCTTCAGCCTGCTGAGCGCGATCGCGGCGTCGCGGGGCGGGCCGGTCGACGGGGTACTGGCGATGTCGCCGCCGCTGACGCTGGGGTTGTCCGGGTGGGCCGCAGCACGCGCCCGTCGCGCCCCGCTGGTGTTCAACGTCCAGGACGTCTACCCCGACGTCGCGATCGAGCTCGGCGTGCTCACCGATCGCCGGTTGATCGCCGCCGCCCGCGCCCTCGAGCGCTTCTGCTACGGACGCGCCGATGCGATCACGGTCCTGTCCGAGGAACTGCGCGCCAACGTCGCGGCCAGATCGCCGGCGCCCGACCGGGTGCGCGTGATCCCCAACTTCGTCGACACCGCAACGATCCGCCCGCAGCCACGCGACAACCGCTACCGGGCCGAGTTCGGACTCGGGGACCGCACGGTCGTGATGTACGCCGGCAACGTCGGCATGTCCCAGGCGCTCGACACCGTGGTAGAGGCGGCGCGTGCGCTGCGCGACCGCCGCGACATCGTGTTCGTGATCAACGGGGCCGGGGCCCGGAGGGACGAGCTGCGGCAGAGGGCCGCCGGGCTCGACAACGTCGTCTTCGTGGACATGCAGCCGGCCGCTCGGCTGCCCGAGGTCCTCGCCGCCGGAGACATTCACCTCGTCACCCTGCGGCGCGGCCTCGCCCGGGCGTCGGTGCCGTCCAAGAGCTACTCGATCCTGGCGGCCGGACGGCCCGTGGTGGCGAGCGTCGATCCCGGCAGCGAGATCGCCACTCTGGTAGAGCGCTCGGGGGCCGGGGTCGCGGTACCGCCCGAGGATCCGGCGGCTCTGGCCGCAGCGGTTGCCGGGCTCGCCGACGCGCCCCGGCGCCGGTCAGAGATGGGGGCCGCCGGCCGCTCCTTCGTCGAGGGCTGGGCATCGCCGTCGGCAGTGGCGCGCGCCTACGAAGAACTATTCGAGGAACTGCGATCGCCTCGTCGATGAGGGCGGTCCGGGTAGCGCCCGTCGGTCTCACGCATCGACACGGGTCGCCGGCCGTGGTAGGAGGGGCCATGGGGGCCCCTGGCTCGTGCTTCGCCTCCTCGACGTCTTGAGGGGTGGACCGGGCATCGACGGTTGTCACGCCGGCGAGATCGTCAAGAGCTGCACCACCTAGAGTCGCGCGGTTCGCTCAGGGGCCGTGACCCAGCTTGCCGGGATGCCGGCACACCGCCGGAGGGTTGCCGGGCGGGGGCAAGGGAATCGGCCGCAGCTGGACTATCTGCCGAGTGGCGAAGTGTGCTCCCACGAAGACGTCGATATCGGTGCCGATGAAGGTCTGCCGCACCTGCTTGAGCTTCGCCCCCCGGATCGCCGCGGCCACGAGCTTGGCCTCCGCTGCGGCTTTCGGCGTGTAGCGCACCACGGTGTGGGCGTAACCGAAGTGCGGCGCGTTGCCGGTGTCGACGACCTGGACGTGGTCGTCGAAGCCGACCGTGGTCGCCTTCTCCAGCGCCGCGGCCGCCGACGCCGCAGCCCCCGCCTGCCCGGTGCCGTTGTAGACGCCGACCCGGATGCTTGCGGGATCGACCCCGGGAACGTCGTCGGCCTGCGACGGCTTCTCGTTTCGTGCCACCGCCGCGAACATCGCCTTCATCGCCGGCCAGTCGGGCACAACGATCGACACGGTCGTGCCGTGGTAGGTGATGTTCTTGGCGCCGAGGTTCGGCACCGTGTACGCCTGGTAGTGGCGGGGGTCGATGTTGCGGATCCGTGACAGCAGGTTGCGCAGCTTGGGGATGTCGAGCCCCTGGTCGATGATCACGTTGTCCTTGACGGCGCGGTAGAGCCCGATCACGTGCCCGGGGTTGAGGATCGAGGACACCGACGTCGCCTTGTGGATCGCGGCGGCGAGGAAGCGCTGCTGGTTCTGGATCCGGGCGAAGTCGCCCGAGGCGAAGACGTGGCGGGCACGGACGAAGCGAAGCGCTTCGTTGCCGTTGAAGTGGATCATGCCGGGCCGCGTCACCTCGAGCCCGGTGTGGGGATCGAAGGGGATTCGCTGTGGCACGCACACGTCGACCCCGCCGAGCGCGTCCACCACCTGCCTGAACCCCTCAAGGTCCACCTGCACGTAGTGGTTGATGTCGAGGTGGGTGATCGATCTGATCGTGCGGACCAGGTAGTCGGGCCCGTAGGACACCGCCGAGTTGATCTTGGCCATGCCCTTGCCGGGCAGGTGGATCCACAGGTCCCTGGGAAACTGCATCATGATCACGCTGTCGGTGCGCGGGTCGATGTGGGCGAGGATGATCGTGTCGGCGTTGATGCCCGGCACGTAGTTCGCACCCAGCTTCTCCTGAGCCTTCTTCGACAGCCCCGCCCGGGAGTCGGATCCCACCAGCAACGCGTTGAAGGGCTTGCCCTCGGCTACGGGAGTGGTGTTGTTGAAGTGCTGGGTGATGGCGTCCTGGAGATGCACGTAGTAGTAGGAGGCGGCGGCCGCACCGCCGATCACCACCATCGCCACCGCCAGAGCGGCCCACTGCCAGCCGCGCCGTAGGAACCTGCGCTCGCGCCGGCGGGCGCTGCGGAACAGGTCCGCGTCCAGCAGGTGCTGACCTCTCTTCCTGAACGGGTTGCGCAATGTCTGTACCTCCGGGCGCGCCGGGCGGCGCTGCGCTCGCGGGCCATCTTCGCAGACCGCCGGGGTTAACCCCGGCGGTGCCTGCCATAGCATCTAGCGAGGAGGACGTCATAGGACCGAGGGGTGAGCGAGCATGGCGCGAAGCGCCGGGGCAACCCGTATCGAGACCGACAGCATGGGCGAGGTCGAGGTCCCCGCCGACGTCTACTGGGGGGCCCAGACCCAGCGCAGCCTGCACCACTTCTCGATCGGCGACGATCGGATGCCGATCGAGGTGGTGCGGGCCTTCGGGGTGCTCAAGAAGGCGGCCGCCCTGGTCAATGCGGAGGAGGGTCTGCTCGACGAACGCCGGCGGGATCTCATCGTGGCCGCGGCCGACGAGGTGATAGAGGGCAAGCTCGACGATCACTTCCCTCTGTTCGTGTGGCAAACCGGCTCGGGGACCCAGTCGAACATGAACGCCAACGAGGTCATCTCCAACCGGGCGATCGAGCTGGCCGGGGGCGAGCTCGGATCCAAGGACCCGATCCACCCCAACGACCACGTCAACATGTCGCAGTCCTCCAACGACACCTTCCCGACCGCCATGCACATCGCCGCGGCTCGCTTTCTCGTCGACCGTCTCCTGCCGTCGGTGCGGCAGTTGCGGGATGCGTTGCAGGACAAGGTCCTGAGCTTCGAGGGCATCGTCAAGATCGGGCGCACCCACCTCCAGGACGCGGTCCCACTCACCCTGTCCCAGGAGTTCTCCGGTTACGTCGCCCAGCTCGACGCAGACGTCGCTCGCATCGAGCAGGCTCTCGACGGCCTCTACGAGCTCGCCGTGGGCGGCACCGCGGTCGGGACCGGCCTCAACGCCCCGCCGGGCTTCGGGGCCAAGGCCGCGGCCAAGATCGCCGAGCTCACCGGGCTACCGTTCCGTGCGGCGCCCAACACCTTCGCCGCTCTCGCCGCCCACGACGCCCTCGTGCAGGCACACGGGACCTTGGCGACGCTGGCGGCGTCGTTGATGAAGATCGCCAACGACATCCGCTGGCTGGGATCCGGCCCCCGCTGCGGCCTCGGCGAGCTCGTGCTGCCGGAGAACGAGCCCGGTTCCTCGATCATGCCGGGCAAGGTCAACCCGACCCAGTGCGAAGCGGTGACCATGGTGTGCTGCCAGGTCTTCGGAAACGACACGGCCGTGACGTTCGCCGGCTCCCAGGGCAATTTCGAGCTCAACGTCTTCAAGCCGGTGATGATCCGCAACTTCCTGCACTCCGCCCGGATCCTGGCCGACGTATGCACCACCTTCCGCAAGTTCTGCATCGAGGGCCTACAAGCGAACACGGAGCGGATCGCGGAGCTCGTCGACCGATCGCTCATGCTCGTCACCGCGCTGTCGCCGCGCATCGGCTACGACAAGGCGGCCGAGATCGCCAAGAAGGCCCACAAGGAAGGGACGACGCTCAAGGAAGCAGCCGTGGCCCTCGGCTACCTCACCGAGGCCGAATACGACGAGGCCGTGCGGCCCGACAAGATGGTCGGCCCGGGGTAGCGGCGAAGCCGATCAGCAGGTGGTGACCACCGGGCACAGGGGCGATGCCGGGCCCGGATGATCCAGCGCGGCGAGCGATAGGGCGCTGAACAGGACTCCCAGGACCAGCGCGAGGGCCCACCACCACAAGGCGATGCGCCCGGGGCGCCGGGCCGGACGGGGGGCGGCGGGG
>CADDZG010000111.1 GCA_902812355.1 Actinomycetota bacterium
CGCTTCGCCCGCGTCGGCCGCCCGTCCGACGAGCTCGAGGCGCGGGTCGGAGCCGATCAGCGCGCTCAGGAAGTGGCGCACGGCAGGGTCGTCATCGGCGATCAGGACGCCAACCGGCGCGCCTGCAGCCCGAGGTCGCGCTGGTCGACGTGTGCATGCCGGGCGGGGGCGTCACGGCGACGCGCGGCATCCTCGCCCGGTCCCCCCACACCAGGGTCGTGGCCTTCTCCGGACGCGACGATCGGGCGACCGTGCTCGAGATGATCGCCGCCGGCGCCGCCGGCTACCTCGTCAAGGGGGCCGGAGCCGACGACATCCTCGAGACGATCGTCCGCACCGCGCGCGGCGAGGCGAGCCCGGCGACTGAGACCTCGGCGGCGGTGATCCTCGACGCGGCGGCGCGCGTGCGCGAGCACGAAGCCGCCCTGCACGAGCAGCTCGAGACGCGCCGCCGGATCGCCGGGGTCCTCGATGAGGGCTCGTTCTCGGTCGTCCTGCAACCGATCGCCGACCTGCGCACCGGACGGGTCATGGGGGCGGAGGCCCTGGCCCGCTTCCCCGGCGACCCCGCCCGCTCGAGCGACTCGTGGTTCCGCGACGGCATGGCCGTGGGCCTCACCACCCGGCTCGAGCTCGCCTGCCTGCGCCGGGCGCTGGACCATTTCGACGATCTCCCCGACGACGTCCTGTTGTCGGTCAACGTGTCGCCGGACACGATCGTGGCGGTAGACCTCAAACGGGAGATCCGCGACGCCCCGCAGCACCGCCTCATGCTGGAGATCACCGAGCATGCCCGCGTCGACGACTACGACGCTCTACGTCCGGCCCTCGCGGAGCTGCGCGAGCAGGGCGTCCGCTTCGCGATCGACGACGCCGGCGCCGGCTTCGCCAGCCTGCGTCACATCCTGATGCTCGCCCCGGACGCGATCAAGCTCGACGTGGATCTCGTACGCCACGTCGACACCGACCTCCCGCGCCGTGCGCTTGCCAAGTCGCTGATCACCTTCGCCGAGGAAACGAGCACGGCGATCATTGCCGAAGGTATAGAGACCCCCGCCGAGCTGCAGGCGCTGCTCGAGCTCGGAGCGAGCTACGGACAGGGCTTCCATCTCGCCCGCCCCACACCCCCACCGCTGGCCGCCACGCGGGTACGGGCACGCGCCTGAGGCGCTCAGCCCATGTCCTCCTCGTAGGCGATCACTTCGACGGTCACGAGCGCGTTCACCTCGGGATGCAGCCGGACCTCTACGGGGTAGGTCCCCAGCGCCCGGATCGGTTCATCGAGCTTGACGTCGCGGCGATCGACGATCTCTTCGAGCTGCTCCTCGATCCCGCGTGCGATGTCGGATGCGGTCACCGAGCCGAACAGCCGGCCGCCCTCACCGGCGCGCGCCGCGATGTACACGGGGGCTTCGGCAAGCTTGGACACCTTGGCCGCAGCCTCCTCGCGCGCCCGCCGCTCCTGCTCCTCGCGCGCCCGCTTCATCAGCTCGGCTTGCCGCAGCGCGCCCTTGGTCGCCTGCATCGCCAGGCCCTTGGGTACCAGGAAGTTGCGCGCGTAGCCGTCGGCCACCGTCACCACGTCGCCCTTGCGGCCGAGGTTGTCCACGTCACGAGCCAAGATCACCTTCATCGCCGCCCCCTCACCGGTTCGTGTAGGGCAGGAGGGCCATCTCGCGCGCGTTCTTGATCGCGGTGGCCACGCGCCGCTGGTGCTGTGCGCAGTTGCCGGTCACGCGCCGGGCCCGGATCTTGCCCCTGTCGCTCACGAACCTGCGTAGCAGAGCGACGTCTTTGTAGTCGATGTAGTCGACCTTGTCGGCGCAGAACTGGCAGAACTTCTTCTTGCCCTTGCGCACCGGGCGCGCCGCTGCGCCCCGTCCTCCCTTCTTCGCCATGGCGTTCAGAAGCTCCCTTCCTCACCGGGTGTCTGAGCCGGCACCGCAGCGCCCCAGTCGCCGCCGGCCGGCGCCGGCGCGCCCGAGCGCTGGGACTTCTGCACGGTCGCGGTCGCCCAGCGCAGGCTGGGGGCGACCTCGTCGACCTGCACCTCTATCGTGCTGCGCCGCTGGCCGCTCTCGGCGTCCTCCCAGCTGCGCTGCTGCAGCCGGCCGACGACCACCACGCGGGTGCCCTTGGTGATGCTCTCGGCCACGTTCTCAGCCTGTTCGCGCCAGCACGAGCAGCGGAAGAACCCGTCGAGCCGGTCCTCCCACTCGCCGGCCTGGTTCTTGAAGCGGCGGTTCACGGCGACCGTGAAGTTGGCCACCGCCTGGCCCGAGGGTGTGAAGCGCAGCTCGGGATCGTCGGTCACGTTGCCGACCAGGGTCACGCTGTTGTCAGCCATGCCTCAACTCCTTAGCGAGCCGCCCTCATCCAGGGCGGACGATCTTGCCGCGGATGTACTCGTCGGAGATGCGCAGCATCCTGTAGAGGTCGTCGATCAGACCCTCGTCCGCGCTGAAGCTGGTGACGAAGTAATAGCCCTCCTTGCGGTGAGCTATCTCGTAGGCGAGCCGTCTCACGCCCCAGCGATCGACGTTGGCAACCCGGCCGCCGCCCTCGGTGATGGCACCGGTGAAGCGGTCCACCGCCTTCTGGATGTCGCCCTCGTCCAGGCCGGCGTCGACGATCACCAGGGCTTCGTAATCCGGCATGCGCTTCCTCCTGTGGGCTCCAGCTCCGTGGCTGCGAGGCCCGCCGCAGCGGGCAGGGGGTTGTGGCCCGGCCGTATCCTCCGGGCGCCGGTGGCGGTCGCCACCGCCGCGCGATGCTAGCACCTCCTTGTCTCGTCCCCGCCGGCGCCCACCGGCTGCACGTCACCGACGTCCCCACCCTCGGGCCCGGACCGAGCGCCCGCTGTGGCCCCGGCCACGGCGTCTCAACCGTTCCCTCCTCCGCGGCCGCCTCCTCCGCTGCCGCCTCTTCCGCGGCCGCCGCCTCCGGGCGGGCTGTGGCTCGGTCGCGGCGATCCCGAGGGCGACGGGGCAGTAGGCGACGGAGACGGAGACGACGTCGCGGTCGGGATCGCGCTGGGCGTTGGCGTCGAGCTCGGCACCGGCGTGGGGGTCGCGGTCGGCGTGGGAATCGTGCCGATGCGGTGCAGCGGCAGGTAGCCGGGCAGGGGGAAGCTCTCCACCGGCATCCCCGCCGTCGCCTGGCTCATGTAGCGCGCCCACATCATGGCCGGCAGGGTGCCTCCGGTGACGCCCGAGTAGTACCCGTGCACCACCCGGCAGGTATGGGGATCGCCGCAGGCGTGCATGTACACCGTATGACCCTTGTAATTGGGGTAACCCATCCACACCACGGTGACGAGCTGCGGCACGTAGCCGGCGAACCACGCGTCGCGGTTGTCGGTCGTGGTGCCCGTCTTACCTGCCACCGGGCGGCCGATGTTGGCGGCCGTCGCGGTCCCGCCCTGGACGACGTGGGTCAGGATCTGGGTGACCTCCCGCGTCGCATCGGCCGGCGCCGCCCGGGCCGGCGCGGTGCGGACCCGGCGCTGACAGCTCATGCCCTTGAGCTTGACGTAGGTCACCACGCAGTCCCCGTGGCGGTTCTTGATGTAGGCGATCGGGCGGACGTCGGGGAGCTTGCCGTCGTTGTCGAGCGCGGCGTAGGCACGGGCCTGCTCCAGCGGTGTCACGTCGAGGATGCCCAGAGCCAGCGAGCACACCGCGGGGATGTCCCGCCGTGCAGGGGTGCCGCGGCGATCGAAGCCGAAGCGCTCGAGGGTCGCCTTGATCTTGTCGGGCCCGAGCTCGGCTGCGAGCTGCGCGTAGACGGTGTTGACCGAGTCCGTCGTCGCCTGGTCGAGGTTTATGTAGCCGAACTGCTCGTCGGCGTAGTTGCTCACCTGCCACGGCGTTCCGTCCGCGTTGTCGCAGACCGGGTTGGTGATCGTGGTCGGGCTCGCCCCCGAGAACGTCGATAGCGGAGAGATGCCCTGCTCGATCGCCGTCAGCAGCGTGAACGGCTTGAACGACGAGCCGGCCTGGCGTCCGGGGAGGTCGGTGGCGTAGTTGAAGCCGCGTGCGGCGCGCACGCTGTGGAAGTGGGGCCCCCCGACCATGGCCCGCACCTGCCCGTCCGGGGTCAGCGACACCAGCGCCGCGGGCGGATCCGACGGTTCCGTCAGCGTTGAGGCGACCGCCCGCTCGGCTTCCCGCTGCATGCTGAGATCCAGGGTGGTGTAGATCTTGAGCCCGCACGTATAGAGGCAGTCATGGAACTTCGGGTACAGGTAGTCCTTGCGCAGCCACTCCATGAAGTAGGCGGCCTTCTCGCTCGCCGCGCCGACCGACGTGTCGGGCAAGGCATGGACCGGCCCCCGGCTCGCCCGGCGCATCTGGTGCTTGGTTATGTAGCCCTGCTGGTGCATCTCGCGCAGCACCAGGTCGCGCCGCTGCTCGGCCAGCTTGGGGTGGTCCTGTGGCTGGTAGGCCTCGGGGGCCGGGATGATGCCGGCGAGATAGGCCGCCTGGGCGAGGCTGAGGTCCTTGGCGTGTTCGCCGAAGTAGCTGCGGGCCGCAGCTTCGATGCCGTAGGCCCCCCGCCCGAGATAGATCGTGTTCAGGTAGAAGCCGAGGATGCGCCGCTTCGAGTAGCGGTGGTCGAGCTTGATCGCAAGGATCGCTTCCTTCACCTTGCGGGTGAACGTGCGCGATGGGTCGTTGAGGATCGCATTCTTGACGTACTGCTGGGTCAGGGTCGACCCGCCCTGGGTGATCCCACCTCCCCTGAGGTCGGCCCATGCCGCCCTCAGCGTGCCCCGCAACGAGATGCCGCCCTCGTGGAAGAAGTTGCGGTCTTCGGCCGCGACCACCGCCTCCCACACGTAACGGGGCAGAGCGCGCGTGTCGATCAGGAACCGCTCCTCGCCGTTGCTGTAGGTGCCGATCAGCTTGCCGTGACGGTCGAAGACCTGGGCCGAGGCGGTGATCTTGACGTCCTTGGGCAGCGGGATCGCGGCGAACGCGTAGGTGAGCGCGAGCACGCCGGCGCCGATCAGCACCGCCGCCAGGGGGATCGCGCTGCCCCACAGCAACAGCCACCGGGGTACGCGCCGTTCGCGAGGGGGGCCGCCTCTGTCTGCTCTGGACACCGCCAGCCAGTCTAGGGGGCTCCCGTCCGCACGCAACGAAGAAAGACTCAGGCCCGGCCGGGCGCCGCGCCACCGGACGGAAACGCCGGGGTCACACGCGGTGGCGCAGACCGGCCGCCGGAGCCGGGGAGCGGTAGCGCCGCCCGGCGGCGTAGGCACGCAAGAGGTGGTTCCACCCGCAGTCGATGCAGCACTCGACGACGTAGCAGGTGAACTGGTCGTAGCGGTCGACGAGCTCGCGCAGCCACGTCAGCGGGTAGACCACTCTCCCCGAGTTCGACTTGAGCTCGTCGCCGAACACGTAGCGCACCCACCGCATCGAGCGATGCGAGCAGATCGGGCACGGGGCGTCGCGCTCCTCACCGATGTTGCGGGCCGCCCGCATCAGCTCGGGGTGCGCGTCGCACACATCCGCGCTGGGAGTGAGCCCCCGCCGCACCGACGCTATGGTGGCGCGCCGGGCAAGGCTGTAGTCGACCACCGGCCCCCCCGGACGTGGCGGGGCCGCGGTGGGGTCGAACGACCTTCCTGTGTCTCCCACGCCCGCATGCTACCCGCGCCGGCAGCGCCCAGACCCGGTGACGATTGACGATACGGCGCTCGCGCACCCGGGCCTCGATGATGTATCGTTCCGATATATCGGCTCGATAGCCGAAGTCCGGCTCCGGCGAAGGGGATGGTCCGCGATGAAGCAACCCGGCGTCCTCGAGCTACCCGTCTTGGGTCTGCTCAAGGAACGCGACATGCATGGCTACGAGCTGCGCAAGCAGCTCGGGGCGATGCTCGGCCCCCTGTGGCAGGTCTCGTGGGGCTCCCTCTACCCCACGCTGCGCCGGCTGGCACGGGCGGGGGCGGTGACCAAGACCGAGCAGCAGGTGCGGCCGGGCCGTGCCGGCGGCCGCCGGCGCA
This sequence comes from Actinomycetota bacterium, assembly GCA_902812355.1. Lineage (GTDB taxonomy): Bacteria > Actinomycetota > CADDZG01 > CADDZG01 > WHSQ01 > CADDZG01. The sequence goes on from CADDZG010000111.1 coordinate 6,017, forward strand.
CCGTGTACCGCATCACGCCTCTGGGGGAGGCGATGTTCCAGGACATGCTCGGCGAGACCGCGGCGATGGATGCCGAGCACTTCACGCTCAAGCTCGCCTTCTTCCGCTACCTGCCCCCCGACACGCGCATGAAGCTCCTCGAGAGGCGCCGTGCCTACCTGCAGGACAGGCTCGCCGAGTTCCGCGACAACCTGCACCGTTACCGCGAGAGGATCGACAGCTACACCCTGTCGTTGCAGACGCATTCGATCGCCGCTACCGAAAGCGACCTGCGGTGGGTCGACGAGCTCATCGATCAGGAGCGCTCCCCGCAGGAACACAGGCAGAAGGAGAACGCATGACCGCGACAGTCGAGAAGGGGGATGGACGGATGGCCAAGATCAGAGTGGGCATCGTGGGGGTGGGCAACTGTGCCTCATCCCTGGTCCAGGGGGTCGAGTACTACGCCAAGGCGCGCGCCGAGGAGCGCGTGCCGGGGCTGATGCACGTCAACCTCGGTCCCTACCACGTCTCCGACGTCGAGTTCTCGTGTGCCTTCGACGTCGACGCCGCCAAGGTCGGCCGCGACCTCTCGGACGCGATCTGGGTCGAGCCCAACAACACGATTCGCTTCTGCGACGTGCCTCCGAGCGGGATCGAGGTCCTGCGCGGGCACACCTACGACGGGCTCGGCACTTACTACCGCCAGACCGTGACCGAGTCCGAGCTTCCCCCCGTCGACGTCGCCAGGGTGCTGACCGAGACCCGCACCGACGTGCTCGTGAACTACCTGCCCGTCGGTTCCGAGCAGGCCGCTCGGTTCTACGCCGAACAGGCGCTCGAGGCCGGCGTCGCCTTCATCAACTGCATGCCGGTGTTCATCGCCACCAACGAGGAGTGGGCCCACCGCTTCACCCGCCGGGGCGTGCCGATCATCGGCGACGACATCAAGAGCCAGGTGGGTGCGACGATCAGCCACCGCGTCCTCGCCAAGCTGTTCGAGGACCGCGGCGTGATCATCGACCGTACCTACCAGCTCAACTTCGGCGGGAACATGGACTTCATGAACATGCTCGAGCGCGAGCGGCTGAAGTCCAAAAAGATCTCCAAGACCCAGTCGGTCACGTCGCAGATCACCGGCGGAATCGCCCCCGAGGACATCCACATCGGGCCTTCGGATCACGTGCCGTGGCTGCAGGACCGCAAGTGGGCCTACATCCGGCTCGAGGGCCGGGAGTTCGGCGACGTTCCGATCAACCTCGAGCTCAAGCTCGAGGTGTGGGACTCACCCAACTCGGCCGGGGTCGTGATCGATGCGATCCGCTGTGCCAAGCTCGCGCTCGACCGTGGCATCGGCGGGCCCCTGCTGGCCCCGTCGTCCTACTTCATGAAGTCGCCGCCGGTGCAGTACCCCGACAGCGAAGCGCGCGAGCTCGTGGAGGCCTTCATCCGGGGCGACGACAGCCCGGCGGGGTTCCCGGTCGACGACGACGGTTTCGCCGTCGCCCCGGACGGCTCCGTGCGGCGCGAGCCCTGACCGCAGCGGTTCCCACGGGGACCGGCGGCGCGACGATCGGGTGATGGCCGCGCCCGCATCGCTGCGCGCCCTGCTCGCCCGGCGCGCCTACACCCGGTTGATCGGGGCGCAGTTTTTCGGTCAGGCCGCCGATGGCTTCGCCCAGGCCGCCTTCGCCGTGGTCCTGGTCCTCGAGCCGCTCGGCGCCCGCACCCCTCAGAGGGTGTTCTTCCTGTTCACCCTCACCCTGTTGCCGTACTCGCTGGTGTCGCCGTTCATGGGGGTGATCGTCGACCGCTACGACCGCCGGGCCCTCATGGTCGGGGCCAACGCGCTGCGAGCGGTACTCGTAGCCGCTCTGCCCCTGTGGGGCGGGTGGCTGCCGCAGCAGAGCGGTACCTATGCGGCCGCCTTGATCCTGCTCGGCCTCGGGCGGCTGTTCCTCACCACCAAGGGGGCGGTCTTGCCCTACACGCTGGGCGAGCACCACCTCATCAAGGGCAACTCGCTGTCGGCCGGTGGCGGCATGATCAGCGCCCTGGCCGGAGGGATCGCCGGAGTAGCGCTCGTGGGGGCGGCCGGGCCCCCGGCCGCCTATCTCGCCGCCGCGGCCGCCTACCTC
>CADDZG010000112.1 GCA_902812355.1 Actinomycetota bacterium
GCGCGGGGGGCCGGGCACCGGCGGCGCGCGTGGAACCAGCCGCCGACCTCCGGCGCGGCGGTCCTGCGCCGGTCCGCCGCGCGATGATCGGGTCATGTCCTCGCTCCTCGAACCCCTGAACCCGGTACAGCGCGAGGCGGTGACGCTGGCGGGGGGGCCGGTGCTGGTCGTCGCCGGCGCCGGGTCGGGCAAGACGCGGGTGCTGACCCACCGCATCGCGTACCTGATCGAGCAGGGCGTCTCGCCCGGGGCGATCCTCGCCATCACCTTCACCAACAAGGCGGCGGACGAGATGAAGGCGCGCGTCGCCGCCCTGGTGGGGGACGTGGCCCGGCGCATGTGGGTGTCCACCTTCCATTCCGCCTGCGTGCGCATCCTGCGCAGGGAGGCGCCGAGGCTCGGGCTGCGGTCGTCCTTCACGATCTACGACGCCGCGGACTCGGTGCGCCTGGTAACGATGTGCATGAAGGAGCTCAACCTCGATCCCAAGCGCCTGGCCCCCCGGGGCATCGCCGCGGCGATTTCCGATGCCAAGAGCAAGCTCGTCAACGCCGGGGTCTACGGCGACTTCGCCTCCAGCCCCTGGGAGCGCGACGTGGGCCGCGTGTACGCGCTCTACCAGCAGCGTCTCGACGAGGCTTCGGCGATGGATTTCGACGACCTCATCATGCGCACGATCGAGATCTTCGACCGTTTCCCCGACGCGCTCGAGCACTACCGGCGCCGCTTCCAACACGTCCTCGTGGACGAGTTCCAGGATACGAACCACGCCCAGGCCCGCTTGGCGACCCTGATCGCCGGATATCACCGCAACATCTTCGTCGTCGGGGACGCCGACCAGGGGATCTACGCCTTCCGCGGGGCGACGATCCGTAACCTGCTCGACTTCGAGCGGGACTGGCCGGATGCGCGCGTCGTCACCCTCGAGCAGAACTACCGCTCGACCGACACGATCCTGCGCGCCGCCAACGCCATCATCGAGAACAACGTGATGCGCAAGCCCAAGTCGTTGTGGACCGAGATCGACGGGGGCGAGCTCATCACCCGGTACCACGCGCAGAACGAGCACGACGAGGCCCTGTGGGTCGCCGGCGAGGTGAAGCGCCTGGTCGAGCACGGCTACGCATATCCGGACATCGCCGTGTTCTACCGGACCAACGCGCAGTCGCGCGTGCTCGAGGAGATGTTCTCTCAGTCCGAGGTCCCTTACCGCGTGGTCGGCGGGGTGCGCTTCTACGAACGCAAGGAGGTCAAAGACGTCCTGGCGTGGCTGCGCGCGGCCGTCAACCCGCAGGACTCGGTGAGCGTGCGGCGGGCCGCCCAGACACCGCGCCGGGGTATCGGGGACGCCACCCTGGACAAGCTCGAGCGCTTCGCCCGCGATGCCGGGATCGGCCTCGGGGACGCCTTCGCGCGCGCCGAGGAGGTCCCGGGGGTGACCCGGCGCCAGGTCGGAGCCCTCCTCGAGGTCGCCCGCTGCTGGGAGCGGATACGTGCGGCCGACGCCGAGCGCAGCGCGATCGAAGACATCGTGGCCTTGGCGTGGGACGTCACCGGCTATATGGACGAGCTCACCGCCGAGCGCAGCTTCGAGTCTCTGTCCCGCCAGGAGAACCTCAAGGAGCTCGCCGGGGTGGCGGCCGAGTTCGAGCGCAGCGCCCAGGAGCCGTCGCTGACCGCCTTCCTGGAGACGGTGGCCCTCGTCACCGACACCGACGAGGAGGAGGGCGACGAAGCGGGGGTCACGTTCATGACCCTGCACAACGCCAAGGGGCTCGAGTTCCCGGTCGTGTTCATCGTCGGCGTCGAGGAGGGGGTCTTCCCGCACATCCGCAGCCTCGGAGACCCCGACGAGCTCGAGGAGGAACGACGGCTGTGCTACGTCGGGGTGACGCGTGCCAAGCAGCGCCTCTACCTCACCCATGCGTGGGCCCGCAGCCTGTGGGGCGGGCTCAACTACAACCCGCCGTCGCGCTTCCTCGGCGAGATCCCCGAGGAGCTCGTGCGGCTCGCCGGTCAACGCAGCCCCACCGGTCCCGCCCGGCGCGACGAGCGCACGCGCCCGGCCCCCGGCGCCTTCACCGCTCCGCGGGCGCACCCTGGCGACTTCCGGGTCGGTCAGGAGGTGGAGCACGCTCGCTGGGGCCGGGGCACGATCACCGAGATCGCCCGCTCGGCGGTCGGGCTCGAAGCGACGATCAACTTCCCTGCCGCGGGCGGCGAGAAGCGCCTCGACCTCACCCTCGCCCCCTTGCGTCCGGTCAGGTGACCGGCCGGCCGCCCGGTCGGCCGCAGCAGCGCCCGGTTACACTCCTGCCCGTGCTGCTGGAGGGCAAGAAGCTGCTGATCACCGGGGTGCTGACCGACCGCAGCATCGCCTTCGCCGCCGCCCGCTCGGCCCAGGAGCACGGCGCCGAGGTGCTGCTCACCGGTTTCGGCAAGGGGCTGTCGCTGACCCGGCGGATCGCCCGCCGCCTGCCACAAGAGCCCGATGTGCTCGAGATGGACGTCAACGAGCCCGCCCAGGTGGACGCGGTCGCCGGCGCGGTGCGGGAGCGATGGGGGACCCTCGACGGCGTCCTGCACGCGATCGCCTACGCGCCCCCGGACGCGCTCGGGGGCAACTTCCTCAACACCCCGTGGGACAGCGTGCGAGTTGCCTTCCAGACGTCGGCCTATTCGCTCAAGGCGCTGGTTGCGCCGCTGGTTGATCTCCTCGCCCCGGGAGGATCGGTGGTAAGCCTCGACTTCGACGCGCGCGTGGCGTGGCCGATCTACGACTGGATGGGGGTGAGCAAGGCGGCGCTCGAGGCCGTGACCCGCTACCTGGCGCGCGACCTCGGCCCCCATGGGATCCGGGTCAACACCGTGGGGGCCGGGCCGATCCGCACGATCGCCGCACGCGGGATTCCGGGCTTCGACGAGCTCGCCGGCCCGTGGGCCCGGCGTGCCCCGCTGGGGTGGGACGGTGACCCCGGGCCGGTCGCGGACACCATCGTCTTCCTCTTCTCCGATCTGTCGCGCGCCGTCACCGGCGAGCTGATCCACGTCGACGGCGGTTTCCACGCGATGGGCACCGAGCCGCCGGCGACGCGAGGCGAGTCGCCGCCCGAAGGCTGACCCGGTCCGGCCGGCTCAGTCCGACACCGAGATGCCGGTGATGAACACCGGCGCCACCGGCTCGGACTGGTTCGGACCGGTCCCGCCCACCACGGGCGTGTTGGCGATGCGCTCGAGCACGGGGAACGAGGACGGCTGCACCCGCCCGAACAGGGTGTAGGCGGCCTTGAGTCCGGCGGGTTGCCGGTAGCGGCCCGGGCCCTGCTTGGTTTTGTCCTCGTGCACGACGATGAAGAACTGGCTGCCGCCGCTGTGCGGTTGCCCGGTGTTGGCCATGGCCACGGCGCCGAACGTGTAGACGCGGGCGCGCGGCGGGAACTCGTCCTTGATCGTGTACCCGGGCCCATCGGGCGGGACCCCGTTGACCCCGTTGGGGTCGCCGGTCTGGATCACGAAGTTGCGAACTATCCGGTGCCAGTAGAGCCCGTCGTAGAAGCCCTTGCGCGCGAGGTAGACGAAGTTGTTCACCGCGACCGGCGCCTGCGCGGGGAACAGGGTCACGGAGATGTCTCCGCAGTTGGTGTGGATCACGGCGTGCAGCGGGTGGCGGCCGGACACATAGGCGCCGGGGGCAGGGCTCGGCAGGGCGGTGGGCCCCGGCTGTGGCCGGGGCTCGTCCTTGCAGCCGGGCGGCAGCGCCGACACGTTCCGGGGCCGCAGCCGTGAGGGGTTGTGGGTCGCGCCGGCCGCAGGATGCTTGCCTGGCTGCTTGACGGCGGTCTTCTGTTGCGGACCCCACACCAACGCGATCAGCACCAGCGCGGCCACCACCAGCACGCCGAGACCGGTGCGCTGCAGGCGCCTGCGGCGCAGAGCTGCGGTGCGCGCGGCCTGGGCCGCGCTACGGTTCTCCTTCTGGCGCCTGCGCTTGTCCGAAGGCATCGCTTCCTCTGGGCCGCGCGACGACGGCATCGGTACACCTGTGCACGCCGGTCCGTGCCGCCGGCGCGCCGCGTTTCGGTGTGTCGCCGCCCTTTGGGGCCGAACATACCCGTTCCCGTGGCCTAGGCCCACGTCCCTCCGGGACCGTGCCCTCGGGGCGGTAGTGTCGAAGGGGACGCAACGGGGCGCACTGCACGAGGAGGTCCATCACCTTGGCTCCCGGACGGCCGCGGATACTGGTCGCCAAACCCGGGCTCGATGGGCACGACCGGGGGATCAAGATCGTCGCCCGGGCCCTGCGCGATGCGGGTTTCGAAGTGATCTACACGGGCCTGCATCAGACCCCCGAGCAGATCGCGGCCGCGGCGGTGCAGGAGGACGTCGACGCGGTCGGTCTGTCGTGTTTGTCCGGTGCGCACATGACCCTGTTCCCGAGGGTGGTGCAGCTGTTGCGCGAGCAGGGAGCGAACGACATAGCCGTGTTCGGCGGCGGGATCATCCCCGAAAGCGACATCCCCAAGCTCAAGGAGGCCGGGCTGGCGGAGATATTCACCCCCGGCACCCCGACCGGCAGGATCGTGGACTGGGTCAACCGGCACATCGCGGCTCCCGCGAAGGGTTGACCATTCAGAGGGCGGCCGTTACGGCCGCAGGTTCGGCAGCGGGAGGTTGAGTGGATCTCTTCGAGTACCAGGGCAAGCAGCTGCTGAGGACGTTCGAGGTGCCGGTGCCCGAGGGGCGCGTGGCGGCGACGCCCGAAGAGGCCGAGGAAGCGGCCAGGGGCCTCGGGGGCAAGGTCGCGATAAAGGCACAGGTGCAGGTCGGGGGCCGGGGCAAGGCCGGCGGTATCAAGCTCGCAGGCTCTCCAGAGGAGGCGCGGCAGCGGGCCGGCGAGATCCTCGGTATGGACATCAAGGGCCACCGCGTCGGACGGGTGCTGGTCGAGCGGGCCGGGGACATCGCCGGCGAGTACTACGTGTCCTTCCTCGTGGACCGCTCCAACCGTGACTTCCTCGGGATGATGAGCAGCGAGGGCGGCATCGACATCGAGGAGGTCGCAGCGCGCAGTCCCGACAGCATCGCTCGCGTGCACATCGATCCCCTGTACGGTTTCTCGGACTTCCATGCCCGCACCCTCGTGTTCGGCTCGGGCATCGACGCCGCGGCGCGCAAGGAAGCGCTTGCGATCCTGCCCAAGCTCTACGACGCCTTCGTCGGCCTGGACGCGTCGCTCGTCGAGATCAACCCGTTGGTGCTGACCGGAGAAGGCCGGGTGATGGCCCTCGACGCCAAGGTCACCCTCGACGACTCTGCCGCCTACCGACACCCCAACTTCGACGAGCTCAAGGCTGCACACGAGGTCCCCGAGCAGGAGCGCCTGGCGGCCGAGAAAGGCCTCAACTTCATCAAGCTCGACGGCGACGTCGGGATCATCGGCAACGGGGCCGGCCTCGTGATGTCGACACTCGACGTCGTGAGCAACGCCGGCGGGCGTCCCGCGAACTTCCTCGATGTCGGTGGAGGGGCGGGGGCCGACGTGCTCACCGCGGCCCTCGAGGTCATCACCTCGGACGCCGGTGTGCGTTCGGTGCTGATCAACATCTTCGGCGGCATCACGCGCTGCGATGCGGTCGCCGAGGGGATCCTGCATGCGTTCAGGAGCTTCGACGTCACCGTGCCGGTGGTCGTGCGCCTGGACGGCACCAACGCCGAGGAGGGACGGCGGATGCTGGCGGAGTCGCCCCAGGACAATCTGATCCCGGCCGACACGATGCTCGGCGCGGCGGAGAAAGCGGTCGAGCTGGCCAAGGAGGCGAAGTAGTGGCGATCCTGATAGACGAGGGCACGCGGCTCGTCGTCACCGGTCTCACCGGGCGCGAGGGCCGGTTCCACGCCAAGCGCAACGCCGACTACGGCACCAAGGTCGTGGCCGGCGTGACCCCCGGCAAGGGCGGCCAGGAGGTCGACGGCGTCCCGGTGTTCGACACCGTGCGGGAGGCGGTGGCCGAGACCGACGCCAACACCGCGATGGTGTTCGTGCCCGCCCGCTTCGCCGCCGACTCGGTGATGGAGTGCGCCGACGCCGGTATAGACGTGATCGTGTGCATCACCGAGCACATCCCGGCGATGGACATGGCGCGGGTCGTTCCCTACCTGCACACCCGCCCGAGCCGGGACATCACCCTGATCGGCCCCAACTGCCCCGGGGTGATCTCTCCGGGCAAGGCCAACGTCGGCATCATCCCGGGCGAGGTGTGCGCCCCCGGCCCGGTCGGGCTCGTGTCGCGCTCGGGCACGCTCACCTACCAGATCGTGCACGAGCTGACCCAGCGGGGCATCGGCCAGACCACCTGTGTCGGCATCGGGGGCGATCCGATACCCGGGTCGGATTTCATCGACATCCTGGGGCGTTTCGAGGAAGACCCCGAGACCGAGCTCGTGGTTTTCGTGGGCGAGATCGGTGGTGACGCCGAGGAGCGGGCCGCGGCGTGGGCCGAAGACAACATGACCAAGCCGATCGTCGCCTACATCGCGGGCTTCACCGCACCGCCCGGCCGGCGGATGGGCCATGCCGGGGCCATCATCTCGGGCTCCTCGGGCACCGCGCAGGCCAAGAAGGAGGCCCTCGAGGCCGCCGGGATCCGCGTCGGCACCAACCCCACCGAGGTGGCGCAGCTGGTGCAGAAGGCTCTGGGCTGAGCGGTGGCACTGACCGTCGTCGACGACACCCTGCCGGCGCCGTGGGGGCGGGCCGCGGGAGGCCGTCTGGAGCGCGTGACCGTGCGCTCGGAGCTGCTCGCCGCCAACCCCCTCGGGGATCCCGCGGTGCGCCCCCTGTACGTCTACCTGCCCCCGGGCCACGAGGACGCGGGCCACCGCTACCCGAGCATCTATCTGATCCAGGGCATGACCGGGCAGCTCGACATGTGGCTCAACCGCAGCGCGTTCGAGCCCACCGTGCCCGAGCGCATCGACGCCCTGTTCTCTGCGGGCGACGTCCCCCCGGCGATCGTGGTGTTCGTGGACTGCTGGACGTCGGTCGGGGGCTCCCAGTTCATCAACTCCGCCGCCACCGGGCGCTACCTCGACTACCTGTGCGACGAGGTCGTGCCGTTCGTCGATGCCCGTTACCCGACTGTGCCCGAACGTGACCGGCGCGGCATCACTGGCAAGTCGTCGGGCGGCTACGGGGCGATGGTGGTGCCGATGCTGCGCCCCGACATCTTCGGCGCGTTGGCGTCCCACGCCGGCGATGCCCTGTTCGAGGCCTGCTACCTGCCGGAGTTCCCCGAGACCGTACGCACCCTGCGCGACCACTTCGACGGCTCCTACGAGCGCTTCTGGGCCGAGGTGCGGTCCGCCGATCACTTCGACTTCGGACGCTGGGGGGCCCCGCTCAACTCCTACGCGATGGCCGCGTGCTATTCGCCGGTCGAAGACGACCCTCCCCGGGTCGAGCTGCCCTTCGACATCGCCACCGGGAGGCTGATCGACGACGTGTGGCAGCGCTGGCTTGCGTGGGACCCGGTGCGTATGGCTCCGCAGCACGTCGAAGAGCTCGCATCGATGCGCTTGATCTACCTCGACGCCGGACGCAGCGACGAATACTTCCTCGATCTCGGGGCCCAGGCTTTCGCCCGGGAGCTCGAGCGGGCCGGGATCGACCACAGCCTCGAGCTCTTCGACGGCACCCACATGGGCATTCAGTACCGCTACCCACGGGCGATCGCCGCGCTCGCCCGCGCCCTCAGCGCGGACCGAGGTGGGGCTGGTTAGGGCGGGGCCACCGGCGGGAGGTGGGAGCCGGAGCCGGGATCGGGTAGGCATGCAAGGGCGGATCCGCTCCGGCGGGGCGGGTGCCCGATAGCCTGACGCGACGGCGATGGAGGTTCACGGAGTGCAACCGCGGCCCGGGCTGAGGCTCACCCTGAGGGGCAAGATCGTGCTCTTCGCCACCGGCGGGCTGCTGGCGGGTTGCCTCGGGATGGCGGCGGCGGACGGCTTCGCCGACCCGCCCGGAGCCGCGG
>CADDZG010000113.1 GCA_902812355.1 Actinomycetota bacterium
GGCCGAAGTGACGATCGCACGCGCCAGGTGGCCCGGGGACGCGTGCCCGGTCAGCAGCGCCCGGACCGCCGCCCACGCGACCCAGCGGCGCGGGTAGCGCAGCGCGAGGAAGCGGAACTCGTCCTCCAGGGGCAGCGGTGGTGCCGGGCATGATCCCTCGACCAGCCACGGGACGTGCCGGACGATCGCTCCGTGGGTGATGTAGCGGTGCCCGAACTCGAGCGACGCTCCGGCGGTCGTCCCGAAGCCGGGGTCGGGCGGGCCCAACCGTGCGAGCATGGCGCGCCGGATCAGGCAGGCGCGCAGCGACAGCCGCCACGACGTGGCCTCCCGCTGCGGCGGCGGATCGAGGTTCAGCATCCACGTAGGTGCCACGAAGTCGAGGCACCCGGGGAGTCCGCCCATGCCCATCCGCAAGCCGGCGTGATGCACGTCGGCCTGCGAACCCTCGAGCTCGTGCAGGCGGTCGGTCGGCAAGGGACCGGCGGCCGGATCCCACACGAGCACGCGCTCTGCACCTTCGCTTGCGCCCGCTTCGGCCAGGGTCCGCGCCAGGGCAGAGGGAGAGGCAGGGCAGCTCCACGTGCAGCCCCTCGTCCACGCCGGAGGTGCGCCGGCACCGAGCCACACGAGGTGGGTGCCGCTCCCGCTCACGCCGGCACCCCGGTGGACCGATAAAGGAGCTCGTCGTAGAAGCGCGCCCATGCGTCGATGTGGTCGGGCAGGTTGAAGCGCTCGAGTACCCTGGCCCGCCCGGCGCTGCCCATCCGTGCGCGGAGGTCGTTGTCCCCTGCCAGCAGGGCGATGCGGTCGGCCACCGACTTCGGATCCCGGCGGGGGACGACGAAGCCCGTGCGGCCGTGCTCGACGTTCTCGGGCAGGCCGTCCGCATCGGTGCACACGACCGGCAACTCCATCGCTTGAGCCTCGAGCACCGCGTTGCAGAACCCCTCCGAGATCGAGGTGTGGACGAAGACGTCGGCGCGCGCGCACTCGGAGACGACCTCCGCCGGCGCCAGGTTCCCCACGAGGTCGACGTGCTCGGTGAGCTGGAGCTCGCGACGGCAGAAGGCGACCGCATCCCGGTGCGGGCCGTCGCCGACGATGCGCAGGTGCACCTGGACGCCGCGGTCGAGAAGGATGCGTGTCGCCTGCAGAAGGTCCTCGTGGCCCTTCGCCCAGGCCAGACGGGCGATGCTGAGCAAGCGCAAGTGTCCGGGCGCGGAGCCGTGCCGGCGGAGTGCACCCGGGTCCAAGGACGCCGCGTCGATCGCCGGCGGGATGAAGGTGTGGGGCGCGTCGGGAGGGCAGCCGCGCCGGAGGGCCCGCCGCCACAGGTCCCGGCCGAGGAAGTGGATCCTGTCGGCGCGCGCGAAGACCTCGTCGTAGTGATGCGGGTCGTCGAGACCCACGAAGTTGAGGTCGTGCCCCCTGAAGCTCACCGACACCTTGCAGCCGAGGACGTCCTTGAGGTGCATGCGGCCGCGTGCCGAGGAGCCGAACTCGAAGTGCACGACGTCGGGGCGGAGCTCGAGCAGCGGTGCGTCGAGGTAGGTGAGCGCGGCGCCTCTGAGGCCCCGGCGCCGGAACCCGCCGGAGACGGATCTCGTCGTGAGGTGCGGCTGCCGGGCGGCGCTGCTCGCCAAAAATCCGGCCACCGAGCCGTAGTCGCGGATCTTGCCTGTGAATCTTGGGACGACGTGCACGCGCCCCTCGAGGCGCGACGCAAGGCCCGGGAAGCGCCCGACCAGCGTGGGGTCGAAGCCGCTGCAGAGCACGTGCATGTCGAAACCGTGATCGAGCAGCCCGAGGAACTTGCTCACGATGAAGGTCTCCGACACCGTGGGGAAGCCGCCCACGACCATGACCACCCGGTTGCGACTCACCGCCGGGCCTCCGCGATCGCCTCCTCGTAGATGCGCGCGTAGGCGAGAGCCTGCTCGGCGAGGTCGAAGTCGGCCTGCACCCTCCTGCGCGCCGCAGCGCCCATGCGACGCCCAAGCTGCGGGTCCTGAGCCAGCTGCAGGAGACGTTGGGCGGCTGCCGCCGGGTCCCGGGTCGGAACCACGAAACCCTCGACGCCGTCGGTGACCGCCTCCCGCATCCCGCCGCAGTCGCTCACGACGACGGGCAACGCGCAGGACATGGCTTCGAGGACGACGTTGGCGATCCCCTCGCTCAGGCTCGTGTGCAAGAGGACGTCGGAGCGTTGAAGCTCGTCTCTGATCTCGGCCGGCGACAACGGGCCCAGCAGGCAGACGGCGTCGTGGAGGCAGAGGTCGTCCGCGCTGAAGCGGATCATCTGCTCGTCGGGACCCTCACCTGCGATGCGCAGCGTGAAGTCCACGCCTGCATCGCGCAGCAGGGCCGCCGCACGCAGCGCGTACTCGTAGCCCTTCCGCCAGATCAAGGAGCCGACCATCGAGATCCTCAGGGGTCCGGCGTGTGCGCCGGCGATCCCGGGGGTGAAGAAGGCCGGGTCGACCGCGGGCCGGATCACGCGGATCTTCTCCGTGGGGGCCCCGAGACCGCGGGCTTCACCGGCGATCGCGTCGGACACGCAGTGGATCAGCGCCGCCCGGTCGAAGACGGCCCCGAGCCCGCGGCGGTGGCCGACCCCGTCCGGGAGGTGGGGATCGATGTTGAGCTGCCGGCCGCGGCAGCTGACCACCACCGGAGCCTCCCACACGTCGAACATCGGCAGATAGGCGATCGCCGACGACAGCCACTCGAAGTGGACGGCGTCGGGGCTCTCGGCCGCAACGGGCAGGTAGCGACGCAGCCGAGCGATCCTCTCTCTAGTCCCTGGGGAGCCGGCGGCGATCCCCGCGAACACCGACGGCCAGCGGGATGGACGGTGCAGAGACAACCGGGCGGCGCCACGGGTCAGACCGAGCGCCACGGCGTGCAGACCCATGCCCGGACCGTAGGTGCGGATAACGCGGTGGACCCCGGCGACCGTGGAGGGCCTGCCCCGGCGCGTCGTGGCCACCGTGACGTCGAAGCCTCTGGCCGCCAGACCCTCGATCTTGCGTCGTATGAACGTTTCGGGCGGCCACGCGACGTCGACGATCAGCAAGCTCGGCGCTTCAGCGCGGAACGAAGGGATCGGTGACGCCTCGGCGGAGACATCGGCCGGGGCGCGAGCCCGCTCTTCACCGGTAAAAGGAAAGGCTTTCACGGTGTGCTCTCCAGGTCCCAGTGGGCCTCGAGCGCAGCGACGCCGTGGTGGGTCCGAGGGGGACGACCGGTGCCGAAGAAGTCACCCTCCTCGACTTCCAACACGAAGGCGTCCTGAATCTCTTCGACGACGTCGCGGTGCGCCATCACGCGGACCCCGACGTGGTACCTATCCGGTACAAGGTTGAGCATCGGGATCGTCGTGGCGATGCGATGGATGCCGGCTTCCAGCCGCTCGGGATACTCTTCCATCGGCAGCTGGAGCCACGTGTCGAGCGTGGCCACGAAGACGCCTCTCGAGCTATGCAGCTCATACCGGAGCCGTGGGTAGGCAAGGGCGCTGCGCAGCGTGATCGTGGCTTCGATGCATACGGCCGAGCCGGTGCGTATCGCGCTCGAACCCGGGTGCTCGGGGTCGAAGATCCTCACGCTCGACAGCACGCCGTCGCCCAGCGCCGCGGTGTGTCCGTCGCCCCTCTGCGCGGACAGATATCTGGTCACGCACGAGTGTGGATCGGAGTCCTCGACCACCCGGCCCGATCCGAGCCATATCGCCCTGTCGGCGAGGGCTTCGATCGCCGCCAGGTTGTGGCTCACGAGGACCACCGTGCGGCCCTCGTTGCGGACCTCACCCATCTTGCCGAGGCAGCGTCGCTGGAAGGCGGCGTCACCCACCGCGAGCACCTCGTCCACCAGCAGGATCTCGGGCTCGAGGAAGGCGGCGACGGCGAACGCGAGCCGCATGTGCATGCCGGTGGAGTACCTCTTGACCGGGGTGTCGACGAAGCGCTCGACGTCTGCGAAAGCCACGATGTCGTCGAACTTGCGCTCGATCTCGCGCTTGGTCATGCCGAGGATCGCGCCGTTGAGGAACACGTTCTCGCGTCCCGTGAGCTCGGGATGGAAGCCCGTACCGACCTCCAGCAGCGAACCGACGCGCCCCCGTATCTCCGCGTGGCCGCCGGAGGGCTCGGTGATACGCGAGAGGATCTTGAGCAGGGTCGTCTTGCCCGCGCCGTTATGCCCGATCAGCCCGAGCACCTGGCCCTGGGGCAGTTCGAAGGACACCCCGCGCAGCGCGGCCACCAGGTGTTCGTCGGAGACCTTCCCGTCGCCGCCGGCGAATCTGCGGCGCACGAAGGACACCGGCTTCATCGCGCCGTGGACGAGCGCCTCGCGCAGGGTCTCGTAGCGAGCCCGGCCCAGCTCGATCCGGTAGGTCTTGCTGAGGTCTTCGACGCGGATCGCTACGTCGCTCATGTCAGATCTCGTCGGCGAAGGAGCGTTCGAGCCTGCGGAAGTAGAAGGCGCCCGACACCAGGATGATCACCGAGGCTGCAACCGAGGCCGCGATCATCGGCCCGGGCGACGTGCCGGCACCCAGCAGTGCCCAGCGGAAGCCTTCGACCACGCCCGCCATCGGGTTGAGACCGAAAAGCGTGCGCCACGGCTCGTGCAGGAGGTTGCTCGGATACGCGATCGGCGTCGCGAAGAGCCAGAACTGCACGAGGAACGGCACCGCGTAGCGGATGTCTCGGTAACGCACGTTCAGCGCCGACAGCCACAGACCGACGCCGAGCGCGGTGGCGAAGGCCAGAAGGAACAGGGGGACGACCACCACCGCCTCCGCGCCCGGGGCGATGCCGTAGTAGAGCATCATCGCCAGCAGCACGAGGAACGCGAGCGCGAAGTCGACCGCGCCCCCGAGCACGGTGGCGATCGGCATCGCCAGACGGGGGAAGTAGACCTTGCTGATCATGTTCGAGTTCTGCACCAGGCTGTTGCTGGCGAGGTTGAGCCCGTTGGCGAAGAAGGTCCACGGCACGAGCGCCGCGTAGCTGAAGATCGGGTAGGGGATGCCCTCGGACGGGATCCTCGCCAGATGCCCGAAGAAGAGACTGAACACGATCATCGTGAAGAAGGGCTGGATGATCGCCCATGATGCGCCCAGGGCGGTCTGCTTGTAGCGGACCTTGATGTCCCGCCAGGTGAGGAAGTAGAGCAGCTCTCTGTAGCGCCACAGCTCGCCGAGCTGCAACGAGGCCCAGCCGCGCGTGGGCTCGATGCGGGTGACGGGGATGTCCGCGCCGGATGACGGTTCCTCGACCCGGGAGGTCCCGGCGATGCGCTCGGAGGCGTCCATCGTCAGACCTTGCGGTCGAGGAACCAGGCGACCGTTGCCTTGACCGACTGCGCCCAGTCGGCCCGGGGTCGCCATCCGAGCAGGCCGGCGGCCTTGGAGATGTCGGCCCTGGAGCACCGCACGTCACCCGGCCTCATCGGCGTGCGGCAGGGCTCGATGCGATAGCCGAGGACCTCGCATACCGAGTCGAACACCTCGTTGACGCTGCGGGTGCGGCCGCCGCCGACGTTGAACACCTCGCCGTCGGCGTCCGGCCCTGCAGCCGCGGCAGCGAGGTTGGCGGCGACGACGTCGTCGATGTAGGTGAAGTCGCGTGACTGCTCGCCGTCCCAGTGGATCTCGGGGACGCGCCGCTCCGTGAGGGCCGCGACGAAGGCGGGGAACACCGCCGAGTACTTCGACTCCGGATGCTGGCCCGGCCCGAAGACGTTGAAGTAGCGCAGCGACACCGTGGACAGGCGCCCGAGGTGGGACCACACGCGGCAGTAGTACTCGCCGGCGAGCTTGCTCACCGCGTAGGGGGACAGCGGCCGGGGCACCGCATCCTCGCGGTTGAGCCCGTCCTCGGCCCCCCCGTACACGCTCGAGCTCGATGCGTACACGAGACGGCTCACCCCGGCCGCTTCTGCCCCCAGGAGCAGGTTCAAGGTAGCGGTGACGTTGTTGTCGTTGGCCGCGCTCGGGTCGTCGACCGACTTGGGCACGCTGCGGATCGCGGCCTCGTGGAACACGACCTCGACGCCCGTGCAGACGCGCCCTGCGACCTCGGGATCGCGCAGGTCGCCGAGCACGAATTCGGTGCCCTCGGGGACGTTCTCCCGGAAGCCGGTGACGAGACTGTCGACCACGCGCACGTCGTCCCCGCGCTCGAGCAGGGCCCGGGCTATCGACGAGCCGATGAAGCCCGCGCCGCCGGTGACCAGGGCCCTCACAGCCGTACCACCTTGTGGTTCTTGATGCCGAGGGCGTTACAGCAATCGAAGATCAGGCGGCCGTGAGCGGCGATGAGGTCCCAGTTCACGCCGATCTGTGGAGCGAGGATCACGACGAGGTCGTGCTCGCACAGCCCTGCGGCGGACAGCGGCCGCGACTCGAGCTCGAGCCCGGCGAGCCGCAGCTGGGGCACCAGGGGGTCGTGGTAGGACACGCGCGCTCCGCGGCGTTGCAGGGCGGTCATGACCTTGAGCGCGGGGGATTCGCGCGTGTCCTCGGTGCCGCCCTTGTAGGCCGCGCCGATGCACAGCACGTCGGCCCCCCGCAGCGGCTTGCCGGCGTCGGACAGCATCACGGTTATCCGGTCCACGACGTGGCGCGGCATCTCGGAATTGATCGCATGGGCGAGCTCGACGAAGCGCACCTCGTGGGCCCGTTCCCGGCGTACCCGGTAGGAGAGGTAGGCGGGATCCAGCGGTATACAGTGGCCGCCCCAGCCGGGGCCGGGCCAGAAGGGCATGAAGCCGAACGGTTTGGTCGCCGCCGCCTGGATCGCCTCCCAGATGTCTATGCCGAGCTCGTGGGCGTAGACCGCAAGCTCGTTGATCAGAGCGATGTTGACGTGGCGGAAGGTGTTCTCGATCAGCTTGGCGAGCTCGGCCTCGCGCGGGCTCGTGACGGTCAGGACCTTGGGCGTGACCTGCTCGTACAGGGCGGCCGCGGCCCGGGTCGAGTCCTCGTCGAGCCCCCCGACGACCTTGGGGATGTCCTCGAAGCGGTAGAGCTCGTTGCCGGGGTCGATGCGCTCGGGCGAGAAGGCCAGCAGGAAGTCCCGGCCCGCGCGCAGGCCGCCGGTCTCGAGCAGAGGGGCGACGACCTCCTCGGTGGTACCCGGGTAGGTCGTGCTCTCGAGCACCACCAGTGCCCCGGGCTTGAGCCAGCGCGACAGCGCCGACGCCGCGTCGCGCACCCGGGACAAGTCGGGGGCGCCGTCCTCCAGCGGCGTGGGGACGCAGATCAGGATCGCGTCGGCCTGGCGCAGGGCTCTGAAGCCGCTGTAGGCCCGCAGGCGCTTGGCGTGGCGCAGCTTGGCGAGCTGTTCGTCGGAGACGTCGCGCACGTGCGACCGGCCCGAGTTGACGGCCTCGACCTTGGAACGGTCGAGGTCGATCCCGGTGACGGTGAACCCGGCGGCGGCGAAGGACACGGCGGCCGGGAGGCCGACGTAGCCGAGGCCGACGACGCCGATCACGGCGTCGCGCGACGCGATGAGTTCGATCAGCTCTGGCGCCGTACGGACGGCGTCCGACGCGACCGTGCCCGCTTGTGGGTAGGACGTCGAAACCATGTCACCCCTTTTGCGGAACGCCGCGGTCCCGCCTCGGAGATCCCGCAACCACCTCTGGGCCGCACGTTAGTCACGGGCGCGACACGGGACAAGGGGGATGACACAAAGATGCAGACAACCGGCTCGATGGTGACACCGGGGGCATGTCTGCACTCAGGCCGCGAAGCGGACCGGTCCGTCCCGGGCACCCGGCACGATCGCCCGGCGGGCCCGGCGATCGCCTGGTGAGGGCCCTCGATCGCCCGTCGAGGCGGGCGTGCCGTCGGCCGCCGGCACCGGAAGAGCGGCGCGCTACTATGCCGCGGTCATGCCCGAGCTGCCCGTCACCGAGCCTCCCGAGACCCGCCTGTCCGAGCCCGACGGGTCGCTCGAGGCCCTCGCCGAGGGGCGCGCCACCTCGGCC
>CADDZG010000114.1 GCA_902812355.1 Actinomycetota bacterium
GCGCGACCGCGGTCGGTGCTGCGGCCGGCGCGGCCGTGCCCGACAGCGCGAGGACGGCCCCGGCCGCGCCGAGCTTGATCAGCGCCGAGCGGGTCCTGCGGAGGCGGAGGCGGTTGGGGCTCATGTGTGCACGGGTTCGCCGCCGGGGTGCCGGCATCCTGCCCGGGTGTGAACCCGTCGTAGCGGGGTAGGTTCGCCGCACTCGAACAGGGGCCTTGGGGCGGCCGGGCGAGCAGCGACCCGCCGCCCACCGATCGGGGGTTACAGGGTTGCTGGCACCATCGGACCTCAGGTTGATCGAGGTGCTCGAGCGCTGGGCTCACACCTATTCCGATCTCGGAGGTGAGTTCGATGAAGGCGCGCTGATAGCCGCCGGCGAGGCCGCCGTGAGGGCCGCGCGCGCCGGCTATCGCTGCGAGGAATGCCTGCGGATCGGGCGGGACGTCTACTTCGCCGTGCTCGAGAGCCCGCTCATGCGCGACGCCGAGGGCGCGTCGTCGGCTCAGGGCGAAAGCGTGGTGCCGTAAGGGCAGTCCTTACGGTAGGGCAGGATCATCTTGCGCAGGTCGGGCGGACGACCGAAGTCGAGCGCGCCGGACAGGGGATCGGCCTTGGCGTCGCGTGCGGTCAGGGTGTGCACCCCGAACAGCTGCTCGATGAAGTGCAGCACGGAGGAGAACTCGTAGGTGTGGTGGTCCACGGTGCCGCCCTTGGGATTGCCGCCCCTCTTGGTGTAGGGGGAGATGATCAGTGCCGGCGTGCGGGGGCCGAGACCCATGATGTCGTAGTGGGGTGGGGGCACGTGGTCGTAGAAGCCTCCGAAGTCGTCCCACACGATCACCACGACCGAAGACTTCCAGTATGGGCTGCGCATCAGGGCGTTGAGCTGTTGCACGGTCCAGTTCTCGCCCGCGCACACGCTGACGCCGCCGCCGGGATGCTCGTTGTAGGAAGCCGGTGGGTTGATCCACGATACCTGAGGCAGGCGATGGTGCCGGATATCGCTGAGGAAACGATCCGGCGGCTGGATCTTGTGCCAATCCGGCCCGTAACGGACGTGGCGGATCGCCTGCATGATGTTCTGGAAGGTGTTGTCGTCCGAGTAGTACTTCCACGAGATCCCCGCTTTGTCGAGCTCGTCGGTCAGCAGGTGCACGTTGAAGCACAGGCGCATCTGCTTCCAGTAACGGGCGATCTTGTAGACGTTGTCGGGATAGTTGTCCTGGACCCGTTCCTCCCAGCGCATAATGCGCTTGCGATCGCGCTTGGAGATGTGCGACACGAAGTGCGGTGCGGTCTCGGTTGGGTCGTCGCAGTACATCCCCGGGGTCGACGAGTTCTGGGGGTTGTCGACGATGCCCTTGGCGGTGGCCGCCACGGTGTAGATGTGTTCGGGGTTGGTCGGCCCGTACATAGACGTGAAGAAGTGGTCGGCGAGCACGAAACGGTCGGCGTAATCCCAGTAATGGGGGATCTGCTTGCGGGTGAACTCCACGTAGCCGCTGAGGTCGCCGCCCTCGGTGACGTCGTTGAAGCCGTCCATCCGGCCCCCATCGATCGCCAGCATGCTCGATACGAAGCTGTGGCCGAGGTCGTGGGGAGAGACGTCGGGAGCGCGCTTGAGGTGGATCTTGACCGCGCGCCCGTGCTCGAGGTACTTGCCGGTCGTGGTTCCGTCGGCCCCCGGGTAGCGGCCGAAGTAGTTGTCGAAGCTGCGGTTCTCCTTGACGAGGAAGATCACGTGCTTGATGTGGCCGCGCGCCTGGACCCCGGTCTCACCCGCCGGCGGAGCGGCGGGGCCGGCCGACGGCTGCTCTCCGGGGGTACGCGCCGCGACCGCACCGCTGCGGCGGCACGACGGCATCGGGCGCAATGCCACCGCCACCTTGTGGCGGGCCTTCTGCGGGTCGCCCTTGCCCCCGAGCGCGTCCTTGAGCTCGCCCACTGCGCCGGCCAGCACGGTGATGCGGCGGGCCATGCGGGCGTTGCCGGCGTCGTGGTAGCGGGACGCGTCCTGCTGCAGGGCTGCCTGGGCCCGGGTCAGCGCCCCGACCCGGAAGGCGTTCTGGAGCTCGCCGAGGTCCTTGCACAGCGCATCGCGCGGCGTGGTCGGGCTCGCGCCGCCTCCGCTCGACAGTGCCAGCCCGGTGGCGGTGCCGGCGATCACGATCACGGCGAGGGTTCCGGCCAGCGTGCGGCGGCCACGCGGCGTGAGGTGCATTCGCGACCCCCGGAAGGTGCGGCGCCGCATGCCGGAGCGGCGGCGCGGCCCCCATGGGCCTCCCCCTCGCATGCTCATGGGCTCACATCGTGCCACGCCGCGCCCGGCGCGCGGGGGCTTTGGTGGTCACGGTGCGCAGAGGCTCGGCCCGGAGGCAGAGGTGCTGCCGGATCCGGGAGCAGCGCGGCACGCCGGCCTTAGACTCGGGCTCCCGGGCGGCGCACGGTCGGGTCCTCCGCCGCCCCCAGCTCCGGAGCCGACATGGGTGACGTCAGCACTATCCGGGCTCCCTCCCGGCGCGAGCGGGGCCACGAGCCGCTGGTCGAGGCGCATTCGCTGACCAAGCGCTTCGGCGACTTCGTCGCGGTCGACGGCATCGACTTCGCGATCCGCCGGGGAGAGGCGTTCGGCTTCCTCGGACCCAACGGCGCCGGCAAGACCTCGACGATGCGCATGATCGCGTGCGTGTCGCCGGTCACCGAGGGCGAGCTCAGGGTCTTCGGGCTCGACCCGCGCCGCGACGGCGAGAGGATCCGGGCCCGCCTCGGGGTGGTGCCCCAGGACGACACGCTCGACCTCGAGCTCACGGTGCACGAGAACATCTACATCTACGGGCGCTACTTCGGGCTACCGCCGGCCGTGCTGCGGGAGCGTGCCGCCGAGCTGCTCGATTTCATGCAGTTGAGCGAGCGGGCGCACGACCGGGTCGAACCTTTGTCGGGAGGTATGAAGCGCCGGCTCACGATCGCCCGTGCCCTGGTCAACGAGCCCGACCTGCTGATCCTCGACGAGCCCACCACCGGGCTCGACCCCCAGGCCCGCCATGCCCTGTGGGACCGGCTGTACCGCCTCAAGCAGCGCGGCGTGACCCTCATCATCACCACCCACTACATGGACGAGGCCGAGCAGCTGTGCGACCGGCTGGTGGTGATGGACCGGGCGAGGATCGCCGCCGAAGGCTCTCCGCGCGAGCTGATCGCCCGCTACTCGACGCGCGAGGTCGTCGAGCTGCGCTTCCCACTGGGGGCCCAGGACGCCGCGATTGCGGCGCTGGACGGGCTCGCCGAGCGCGCCGAGGTGCTGCCCGATCGCGTCCTGCTCTATACCGAGGACGGCGACGCCACGGTGGCCGCGGTGGCGCGCCGGGGGGTGGAGCCCGAGAGCACGGTGGTACGGCGCTCGACGCTCGAGGATGTGTTCCTGCACCTGACCGGGCGGAGCCTGATCGAATGATCGCCCCGAAGGCCACCGGAGCGGCGCGGTGATGTCTGCGGGCCCGACCCTGCGGGTGATCGAGGCCAACGCCCGCGCCTACCGGCGAACGTGGCGGGGCTCGATCGTGACCACGGTCGTATCGCCGGTGCTCTACCTCGCCGCCATGGGCCTGGGTCTCGGCAGCCTCGTGAGCCATGCCCACGCCGCGCTCGGCGGGGTCGGCTACGTGTCGTTCATCGCCCCGGGGCTGCTGGCCGCCACCGCGATGCAGACCGCCGCCGGCGAGGCCGCGTGGCCGGTGATGGCCGGGATCAAGTGGGTCAAGACCTACCACGCCGCCCTGGCGACCCCGGTGGGCGTGGTCGAGCTCGTAACCGGGAATCTCGCCTGGATCGCCGTGCGCCTGGTGATCACGGCGCTGGTGTTCGGCGCCGTCACGGTCGCCTTCGGGGCGGTGCCGGCGGCCGGGGCCGCGGCCGCGGCAGGTCCGGCGCTGCTCACCGGGATGGCCTTTGCCGCGCCGGTGACCGCCTACACCGCGGTGTCGGAGCAGGACACGAGGCTCACCTCGCTGTTCCGCTTCGGGATCGTGCCGATGTTTTTGTTCTCGGGGACCTTCTTCCCGGTGAGCCAGCTGCCGGGATGGCTACAGCCGGTGGCCTACGCCACACCGCTGTTCCACGGGGTCGAGCTCACGCGCGCCGTGGCCCTCGGGCTTCCGACCGCGTGGCCGGCGGCGGCGCACGCCGGCTACCTGCTGGCGTTCGTCGTTGTTGGGTGGGCGGCCGCGATCCCGGCGATGCGCCGGAGGCTGCAGCCGTGACGGCACTGGCAGCCCGCATCGTGCCCGGCGCCATGGTGGGCCGGCGTGCCGGGTACGTGTTCGAGCGCAACCTGTTCGTCTACCGCCACCAGTGGATCATCCTGCTGTCGGGGTTCTTCGAGCCGCTCTTTTACCTCTTCGCCGTGCGGGTGGGGATCGGGGGTCTGGTCGGGCGGGTGCACGACGGCACCGGGGCGCCGGTCGACTACGCGACCTTCGTGGCTCCCGCGCTGTTGGCTGCCTCGGCGATGAACGGCGCGGTGTTCGAATCAACCATGAACATCTTTTTCAAGCTGCGCTACGGCAAGATCTACGACGCCATGCTGGCGACGCCGGTGCGCCCGGTGGACATCGCGCTCGGCGAGATCTCGTGGTCGCTGGCACGCGGCGCGCTCTACGCGCTCGGGTTCATCGCGGTGATGTGGGGCTTCGGGCTGCTGCGATCGCCGCTCGCGCTGCTCTCGCTGCCGAGCGCGTTGCTGATCGGTTTCGCCTTCGGGGCCGTAGGCATGGCTGCCACCACTTACATGACGTCGTGGCAGGACTTCGACTCGGTGACGCTGGCGACCCTGGTGCTGTTTTTGTTCTCGGCCACGTTCTATCCGCTGTCGGTGTACCCGGCCGCGCTGCAGGTGCTGGCCCAGGTGTCGCCCCTGTATCACGGGGTCGCCCTCGTGCGCTCGCTGACCCTGGGCACGGTGGGCTGGGCCCTGGCGTGGCACGCCGGCTTCCTCGCGGCGATGGGCGCCGCGGGGGCCGCGGTGACGGCGCGCCGCCTGCGGGTGCTGCTCACGCCCTGACGGCCGGATCACCCTGCCGGCGCACCGCACCGACCGCTCAATGCGGTCGCAGCACCGGGGTCCACCCGACGCGCGGGATGATCAGGCCGTCGTAGTCCGCGCCCCGGCCGGTTCAATGCGGTCGCAGCACCGGGTGGTCGAACAATCGGGGCAGCTTGACCTTGGCCTGGATCGGCCCGTGGATCCGAATCCTGCCGGCGAGCAGCGCGAGCCTCGGGTCGCTGCGCCGCATCACGATGCGCGCCCAGTCGCGCACCGAGCACTCGATCGTTAGTGCCGGGGCAGCCGCGCGCCCGCGCCGCGCCTCGAGCCCCGACCCTACGGCGACCACGTGGTAGGGGGGGCCGTCGCGGAACTCCCACTGCACCGGCCCCCCGAGCGAGCGGGCGGTGGGTTCGTGCATCACCCGGGCGGCGGCTTCGAGGATCAGCTCCAGCGACCGTTCGGTCGGCTCCGGATCGTCGTCGGTGCCGAGGATGCGGTCGCGCACGAGGGTCCACAGCCGCTCGCCGCGCTCCTCGAAGGTCGCGGCCTCGGGCTCGGCGGCGAGCAGCGGCACGGCGCGCGGCTCTATGCCGGCGCGCCGCACCTTGGTCTCGAACGAGCGGAGCCCGAAGGCGAGGATCTCGGGGATCGTGAAGCCGAAGCACTCGGCGTAGGACGTGTCCATGCCGGGGGGCACGAACACGCCGGCCGCCCACGGCAGCACCCGCTCCCACAGCGCGATCGCCGCATCCCGGGCCTCGTCGTCCCGCTGCACCAGGCCCCCGAGCAGCCACACCCCGAAAGCGACGTGGCGCGATTCGTCGCGCGCCACCCGTGCCATGCCCTCGGCGAAGCCCGGGAGCAGGCCGAGCGAGCGGATGTAGCGCTGGATGAAGTGCTGGCTCGCGGTAGCGAGCATGCCTTCGACGACGAAGTGGTAGAGGGCCACCGCCTGCGCCAGCAGGGCACGGTCGCGCGGCCGCCTCCGGAGCTCGGCCGTGATCCGGTCGAGCTCCCCGAACACCTGCCGGAAGCCCCAGGTGAGGTGGTCCTGGACCGCGGTGAGCGTCGACGACGGGTCCTCACCCACCCCGGCGACCTCGCGCAGGAAGCGGTCGAAGAAGACGTGATGGCGTGCCTCGTCGACGATCTGGGTGGCGAGGAACGCCTGGTCGTCGTGGTCGTCCACCGCGTCGAGGATCGGCGACAAGGTGCGGGCGACGGCTTCCTCGCCGACCAGGAACATGGCGTAGTTCCACAGGGCGGCGTCGCGCTGGCGCGGGGTCAGCCGGGCCCTCCAGTGCTCGACGTCGGCTTCGAAGTTCAGCGCGGTGGCGCTCCAGTTGCCCTCCTCCCACATGCGGTAGAGGCGCCGCGGCGAGATGACCTCGCCGGGGGGCTCGGGCGCGGCGGTGGCGGCGCGCGGCCTACCGCCGGCTGCGGTGCTGCCGTGCGACGCGGTCGTTCGGGGGCCAGAAGTCGCCGCGCTCACGCCGTGGGGGTGTCGAAGAAGCCCATCACGCGCGTGGCGAACATGAGGTCGCCGGCGACCCGGAGCTTGCCGGCCATGAACAGCTGCGGGCCCTGCGCCTGACCGGCGACGAGGCGGGCGAAGGACACGAGGTCGGTGGAGATCGTGACCTTGGCGTCCGCAGGCGCACCCGGGCTTACCTCGCAGGCGCCGCCGGCGATGCGTACGGTCCACGGATGCTCGGCCCCGTCGTCGGAGATCACGAAGCCGATCGTCGCGTCCACCCCCTGGGCGCGATCGGGCACGAAGCGCTCCTGCATGCCCGAGAAGATGCGGGCGAGCACGTCGCCGGTGCCCGCGGCCCGCACCATGGCCGCGAGGTCCTCGTCCGAGGCCCCCTTGACGAGCCCGGCGAAGTCCTCCGGGGTGATGTCGTCGAGCGAGATGTCCGCACCCATCGCAAAGCCTCCTCGTTTCCCGGGGCCCTCCGCCCCCGGCCACCGGCTGTTACCACTGGTAACCGTTACCCTTGGTAACGTGAAAGATGCGGCGCTGTCAAACCGCGGTCGGGCCGCCACGGGTGCGGCGCGCGACCGCCGGCGAGCCGAGCTGCTGGACGCCGCCGACGCGGTCGTGCGGCGCCGGGGGCCGGCCGCGTCGATGGACGAGATCGCGGCCGAGGCGTCGATCACCAAGCCGATCCTGTACCGGCACTTCGGCGACAAGGGCGGCCTCTACCGGGCCCTGGCCGAGCGCTACGTGGAAGCGCTCATGCAGGAGCTGCGCAGCGCCCTGGCCGCAGACCCGGATCCCTACCGGCGCTTGCGCGCCACGGTGGACACTTACCTCGCGTTCATCGAACGCGAGGCCGAGGCCTACGACTTCCTCGTGCGCCGGGCGGCGGCCGAGCGCCCCGAGACCCGGCGCACCCTGGCAGGTTTCGTGCGCCAGGTCGCCGACGAGGTGGCCGCGGTGATGCGCGGGGACCTGCCCCGCTTCGGCGTCGATCCCGGGCGGGCCGAGACGTGGGCCTTCGGCATCGTCGGCATGGTCCACCTGGCCGGCGACCGCTGGATGGAGCGCCGGGACCAGCCGCGCGCCGAGCTCGTCGACGCCCTGTGCACGCTGATCTGGGGCGGGCTGTCGAGCCTCGCCTCGGCCCCCGGACCGGCGCGGCCTCGGCCGGAGGGTTGAAAGCCGAAAGCTAGCGCGGTAGGCGCCCGGAGCGGGCTCTGCGGCTCGCCGCGCGCCATGCCCGCGCGCCGCCGAGGCCCTGCCACAGCACCCACAGGGGGCGGCCCGTGTAGGCGAGGACGAGACCGCTGCGGGAACGGGCGGCGCGCGGCGACCACGCCCTCATGTGATCCGGGGGCGGCAGAAGCTGGGCGAGCGCGAAGCGCAGCTTGCGCAGCGCGCCCTTCGTCGTGGCCAGGCGCTCGAAAGCGAGGGCGGCGCTGCGCCCGGGG
>CADDZG010000115.1 GCA_902812355.1 Actinomycetota bacterium
GCGGTGGCGGCGATCGGAGCGCGCCGCGAAGGCGGGCTGCCGGCGCTTGGTCCGCGCATCGTCAAGACGGCCGCGGTCCGGCTCGCGGTGCACGATGGGCTGCACGACGCGCTGTCGGCCGCGGAGCAGATCGCCGGCCGTTACGGCGGCTACGTCGTGGGGACCTCGTTGGAACGCAGCGGGCGGCCCCGGGCCGCGGTCACGCTGCGGGTGCCGTCGGACCGCTTCGAGCCCGCCCTGGCGGCGATCGAGGACCTCGGCAAGGTGCGCAGCCAGCACGTCGAGGGCCGCGACGTGACTCAGGACTACATCGACCTCCAGGCACGTCTGCGCGACCTCGCCGCCCAGAAGGCCGTGCTGCTGCGGCTGATGGACCGGGCTGCCACAATCGCCCAGACGATCAGGATCGAGCGTGAGCTGAAGGACGTGCAGCTGCAGATCGAACAGATCAAGGGCAGGCTGCGCTACCTCGACTCCGAGACCTCCTTCGGGACGATCGACGCGTCGATCGTGGCCCTGGCGGCGGCGCCCCGGTCCGAGCCCGGCACCCTCGCCCGGGCGTGGCACGACATGGCCGCGGTGGCCACGGCGATCTACGGGGGTCTCGTGATCGGTGCGGCGACTATCGCCCCGGTGGCCGCCCTGATCGCGCTGCTGGCGCTACTGGGCCTCGGCGCC
Organism: Actinomycetota bacterium; assembly: GCA_902812355.1. GTDB lineage: Bacteria > Actinomycetota > CADDZG01 > CADDZG01 > WHSQ01 > CADDZG01. The sequence goes on from CADDZG010000115.1 coordinate 679, forward strand.
TTGCGCCTGCTGCGGCCGCGCCCGGGCTCGTGAGCACCGGGGTCGCTCACCGCCGGTCCATTTCCGGCCGGATACTGTGGGCATGCGCCCGATCGACGTGGTCTGCCACACCCACTGGGACCGGGAGTGGTACCTGCCCTTCGAGGCCTTCCAGGACCGCCTCGTCGAGGTCATGGACGAGGTCCTGGACCTCGTCGGCGGGCCCTACCCGCACTTCCACCTCGATGGGCAGACGGCACTGGTGGACGACTACCTGCAGCGCCGCCCGGAGCGGGCCGGGGAGGTCGCCGCCCACATCGCGGCGGGGCGGCTGTCGTGCGGCCCGTGGGTGACGCTCGCCGATACCTTCTCGGTGTCGGGTGAGTCGATCGTCCGCAACCTGCAGGACGGCATGGCGAGGGCGCGGACCCTCGGCGGTTGCTGCCCCGTCGCCTACCTGCCGGATCAGTTCGGCCACGCCTCCCAGCTGCCACAGATACTCGCCCGGGAGGGCTTCGAGTGGGCGGTGGTGTGGCGCGGGGTGCCCGCCGCGGTCACCCGCACGTCGTTCCGTTGGCGGTCCCCGGACGGCTCCGAGGTGTCGGCCCTGTATCTGCCCTTCGGCTACGGGCAGGGCAAGGATCTGCCGGCCGACCCCGCGCAGCTGGCCGCACGTCTGGGGGCCGAGATGCATCGCAGCGAGCCGTTCCTCGCACCAGACGAGCCGCTGCTGCTGATGGCCGGCGACGACCACCAGCGCCCGTGCGCGGCCCTGCCCGACTTGCTACGTGCCGCCGGAGGCGCCGGACGTCAAGCCCGGATCACGTCGCTGCGGGAGCACGTGGCGGCCAGGACCCGCCCGGTCCAGGAGGTCGTCGGCGAGCTGCGCTCGGCGGCGCGCGCCAACCTGCTGCCCAACACCTACTCGGTGCGGGTCCACCAGAAGCTGGCGCGGGCGCGCGCCGAGCACCTGCTCGAGCGCTATGCCGAGCCGCTGGCGGCGGTCGTGCTCGCCGACGACTACCCGGAGGCCGAGCTCGGGCGCGCCTGGCATCTGTTGCACCTCAACGCGGCGCACGACTCGGTATGCGGCTGCTCGACCGACGAGGTGGCGCGTGCGGTCGACTCCCGCACCGCGGCCGCGGCCGCGCTCGCCGAGGACGTCGCGGCGCGCGCCCTGGCACGGCTCGCCTGCGGCCACCGCGCTCCGGGCGTCCTCGCATTCAACCCGTCGCCGTTCCCCCGGGCCGGGATCGACGGGCTCGGGTGGGCGGTAACCGAGACTCCGGCGCCCCCGCGGCCGGTGCCGGCGACGTCCGACGGGACGTGGGCGCGCTGGCGGCTCCCCGCCGGGGAGATCGCCCTGGCAGTCGAGGATCAGGGGGACGCCGGCGACCTCTACACCTTCGAGCCCGCCGGCGAACCGATACGGCTGCGCCCCACGGTCACGCCCGACGGCAGCGCGATCTTCGCCTGCGACGGGGTCGAGGTCGGGCTGCAGGGGTGGCTCGATCCTGGGAACCCCACGGTGCTCAGGGTCGCGGCGCAGGTGAGCAACCGGCGGCCGGATCACCGCCTGCGCGTGCTGCTGGCGCTGCCGCAGGAGGCGGCCACGACGCGTGCCGGTTCGCCCTTCGACGTCGTCGTGAGGCCCCGCCGGGGCGAGGGGGGGCCGAGCGAGCCCGGTGCCGCATGCTGGCCGGCGAGGGGTTTCGCCCTCGCCGGAGGGGCCGGGCTGCTGTCCGAGGGGGTGTTCGAGTACGAGCTCGGTGACGGAGTCCTCGCCGGCACCCTGCTGCGCTGCACCGGCACGATCTCCCGGCCCTACGCCCTCACCAGCAGGCGCATCCCGGCGGGGCCCGCCGTCGCCACGCCGGGGGCGCAGATGCTGGGCGATCACGTGATCCCCTTCGGGGTCGTGGCGCGTGACCCCGGCGAGGACATCGTGCGGGTATGGGAGCGCTTCGCTCTGCCCCTGCGGGTGGCGCCTCTGTCTCCGGGCCCCCCGGCGCCTGCCTCCGGCGCGCGGCCGATCGACGTCGAGGCCCCGGCGCTGTCGTCGGTGCGACGGCGAGGCGACGGGCTCGAGGTGCGGATCTACCAGCCCTTCGATCGTACGGCCCGGGCCCGGGTGGGGGGCCGGATCGTAGAGCTCGGCCCCCACGAGATCGCGACGGTGCGCCTGCCATGAGCCCGACCCTCGGTCTCGCCGAGCTGATCGTCCGGGTGGTCGTGGCCGCGGTCCTCGGCGGGGCGGTCGGCTTCGAGCGCGAGTACCACGACCAGCCCGCCGGGTTCCGCACCCACATCCTCGTGTCCCTCGGTGCCGCTCTGTTCACGCTCGTGGGCACCTACGGCATGGACGTGTTCACCTCCGGGGCGACGCGCGTGTCGCTCGACCCCAGTCGGGTGACGGCCCAGATCGTGAGCGGGATCGGGTTCCTCGGGGCCGGGGCGATCCTGCGCTTCGGGCTCAACGTGCGCGGTCTCACCACCGCGGCGTCTTTGTGGGTCACGGCGGCGATCGGCGCCGCCGCCGGCCTCGGCTACTGGGAGGGAGCGGTTGCGGTTACGGTCGCGGTGCTCGGCGCCCTCTACGGCCTCAAGTGGGTCGAACGGCGCCTGCTGTACCGCATCAAGCCCGGCCGGGTGCGCTTCACGATCGAGATGAGCCCCGAGCTGCGCCTCGCCACGCTGTCGGAGGTGCTGGAGTCGCACCGGGCCCGGGTGGACCGGATGCAGCTGCAGAGCGACGAGGACGAGCGGCGGTTGCTGGTGGCCAGCATCTCTCTGCCGCCGCACGTCGGCCCCGAGATGCTCGCGGCCGAGATCGCCGAGGTCGAAGGCGTCATGTCTGTGGAGCACTCGTGAGGGAGAGGAGGTGGCGATGCGCGACGAGGTGCGGCTGACGTCGTACTCGCACGGCGGCGGCTGAGCCTGCAAGCTCGGCCCGGCCGAGCTGGCGCAGGTGCTGCGTCACGTCAGGACGACCACCGCCGACCCCGCAGTGCTGGTGGGGCTCGACATGCCGGACGACGCCGGCGTCTACCGGGTCGCGCCCGGGCTGGCGATCGTGCAAAGCGTCGACTTCTTCACCCCGATCGTCGACGACCCCTACGACTGGGGGCGGATAGCCGCGGCCAACGCGGTGTCCGACCTCTACGCGATGGGGGCCCGGCCGGCGACCGCACTCAACCTCGTGAGCTGGCCGCGCGACCTCGATCTCGCTTCGCTCGGGCGGGTGCTCGAGGGGGCGGCCGCCGTCGCCGACGAGGCCGGGATGACGGTGATCGGGGGCCATACGATCGACGATCCCGAACCCAAGTTCGGTATGGCCGTCACCGGGGTCGCGGACCCCGACCGCATCGTTACGACCTCGGGTGCGGTGCCCGGCGGCGAACTCGTGCTCACCAAGCCGTTGGGCACGGGGATCGTGTCCTCGGCGATCAAGGAGGGCAAGGCGCCTCTAGAGGCGGTGCAGGCCGCGGTCGACTCGATGGCCCGGCTCAACGCGGCCGCGTCGCAGGCGATGCTCGAGACCGGCGTGGCCGCGGCCACCGACGTCACCGGGTTCGGGCTGGTCGGCCACCTCGCCGGGATGCTAGATCGCGAGCTCTCGGCACACCTGCGCTTCTCCGCCCTCCCCTTGCTGCCCGGCGCGATCGAGCTCGCCGACCGGGGGGTGCTGCCCGGGGGGACGAGGCGCAACCGCGACGCCCACGGGGACCGGGTGCGCGCCGACGACCTCTCCGAGGCCGAGCGCTGGCTGCTGTTCGACGCCCAGACCTCGGGCGGGCTGCTGATCGCGTCGCGGCCGGAAGCCGGCGACGAGCTGCTCGCCGTACTGCGCCGCCATGGGGTCGACGGGGCGCGCATCGGGACCGTGGTGGAGGGGAACGGCACGGTTACGGTTGAGCGCTGATGCAGACGCGATTGGTGCTGCCGCGGCGCGTCGTGGACGACATGATCGAGCACTGCCGCGCCGGGAGGCCGAACGAGGCGTGTGGGCTGCTGGCCGCGGCCGACGGCCGCGTCGTGCAAGCCTTCCCCATGCGCAATGCGGCCGAGAGCCCCGTGCGCTACGCGCTCGATCCGCGCGAGCAGCTCGCGGTCTACAACACGCTGGAGGAGCGCGGGTGGGAGCTCGGAGGGGTGTTCCACTCGCATACCCGAACCGCGGCCTATCCGTCGCCGACCGACGTCCGGCTCGCCGGGGAGGACGTGCCCTACGTGATCGTGTCGCTGGCATCCGAACCGCCCGAGCTACGCGCCTTCCGCATATGCAAACAGTCGTGGCTGGACGACACGGGCGAGATCCGGGAGCTGGAGGTGACCATCGCATGACGCCCGCCCCAGGAAGTCCAGGGGGGTGGGGCAGCGTTGACTACGATGTGTGGCGCCCCCGGAGGCTGTAAGGAGGCTGGCAAGTGGCGGTGCAAGTGCGCATACCGACGATGTTCCGCAGATACACCGATGGCGAGGCGACCCTGCAGGTCGAGCCCGGCACGATCGCCGATGTGATCGACCAGATCGAGCGTCGTCACCCGGGTATCAGGCAGCAGCTGCTCACCGAGCAGGGCGAGCTGCACCGGTTCGTGAACATCTACGTCAACGACGAGGACGCCCGTTACCTCGACCGCCTCGACACCAAGGTGACCGACGGCGACACCGTGGCCCTGCTTCCGTCGGTGGCCGGCGGCGGCCCGTCCTAGCGGCCGCATGCGTTACGGCTCGGTCCTGGACACGATCGGCAACACGCCGCTCGTCGAGGTCCCCAGGCTGAGCCCGGATCCGTCGGTGCGGCTCTGGGTCAAGCTCGAGGGCCAGAACCCCACCGGATCGGTCAAAGACCGCATCGCTCTGGCGATGATCGAGGCCGCCGAGGCCAAGGGAGAGCTCGAGGCGGGCCAGACGATCCTCGAGCCGACCTCGGGCAACACCGGCATCTCGCTGGCCATGGTGGCGGCGCTGCGCGGCTACCGCTTCACTGCGGTGATGCCGGACAACGCGTCGCGCGAGCGAGTGCAGCTGCTGCGGGCCTACGGCGCCGACATCGTGTTCTCCGAGGGGGCCAAGGGCACCAACGGCTCGGTCGCGCTCGCCCAGAAGATGGCGGCCGAGGACGACTCGGTGTACATGCCCTTCCAGTACGGCAACCGGGCGAATCTCATGGCCCACTACGAGGGCACCGCCGCCGAGATAATCGCCGATCTGCCCGAGATCAAGGCCTTCGTCGCCGGGCTGGGGACCGGGGGGACCCTGATGGGCAACGGCCTGCGCCTGAAGGAGCACGATCCGGCGATCAAGGTGGTGGCCGCGGAGCCGGAGCTCGGTGAGCTCGTCTACGGTCTGCGCAGCCTCGACGAGGGCTACATCCCGCCGCTGTTCGATCCCGACATGCTCGACGGCAAGGTCAAGGTGCGGGCCCGGGAGTCGATCGTGTGGACGCGCGAGCTGCTGCGCCGCGAGGGGATCTTCGCCGGCATCTCGGCCGGTGCGGTGGTCTGGGTGGCCCAGCGGGTGGGACGACGCCTGGCGCGCGACGGCGGCGGTGACGTCGTCTGTCTGCTCGCCGATGGCGGGTGGAAGTACCTGTCCACCGAGGCGTGGACCCAGGACATCGACACCGCGGAGGCGCAGGTCGAAGAGGTGCTGTGGTGGTGAGCCGGGCGCGCCTGCCGATCGGGATGTTCGACTCGGGACTGGGAGGTCTCACCGTCGCCCGGGCCGTGATCGACCTGCTGCCACACGAGGATCTGATCTACTTCGCCGATTCGGCCCGCTGTCCCTACGGGCCGCGCTCCCGCCGAGAGGTGCGCCGCTTCGCCCTGCAGATCATGGACCTGCTCGTGGCCGAAGGGGTCAAGATGCTGGTGATCGCCTGCAACGCGGCGTCGTCGGCGGCGCTCGCCGAGGCCCGCCATCGCTACGACGTGCCGGTGATCTCGGTGATCGAGCCGGGGGCCCGGGCCGCCGTTGCCGCGACCCGCAACCGCCGGATCGGCGTGATCGGAACCCGGCTGACGATCGACTCCGGCTCCTACGAGGACGCGGTCGCCGCCACGCGGGCCAACGTGTCGTTGTTCTCCGCCGCGTGCCCGGCGTTCGTGGACTTCGTCGAGCGCGGAGACACGGCCTCGGACGAGCTGATCGCCGTGGCCGAGGACTACCTCGCTCCGCTCAAACGTGCCGGGATCGACACCCTGATCCTCGGTTGCACGCACTACCCTCTGCTCAGCGGGGTGATCAGGTACGTGATGGGGGAGGACGTGGTGCTCATCTCCAGCGCCGAAGCGACCGCCAACGAGGTCTTCGTCAAGCTCAAGCACGACGGGATGCTCACGCCCTACACCGGCGCGGCGACGCACCGCTTCATCTCTTCGGGTTCCGAAGACATGTTCTCCGAGCTCGGCCGGCGCTTCCTCGGGCCTGAGTTCACCAAGGTCGAAGAGCGTCCCTGGGACCTCGGGTGACCCTCGCGGTCACGGTGCTCGGGTCCTCGGGCATGTACGCCACCGCGGAGCGGGCCGCCTCCGGATACCTCGTGGATATCGACGGCTACAGGCTGTGGCTCGATGCCGGGCCGGGCACATGGCGCAATCTGCTGTCGGCGATCACTTACGAGGATCTCGACGCGGTCCTGCTGAGCCACCGCCATCCCGACCACACGAGCGACATCTTCCAGGCGTTCCACGCCCTCTATTACGGCAGTGCCGACCCGCTGCCGCCGCTGCCGCTGTGGGCGCCGGGCGAAACCCTGGAACGCCTGCTCGGCTACTGTCCCGAGATGACCGAGAGCTTCGAGCTGCGGGCGATCGCCGCGGGGGAGTCGCTCAGCATCGGCGGCGCCGACGTGTCCCTGCATGCGATGGTGCACCCCCCCGAGACCGTCGGCGTCCGCCTGCGTCATGGTTCGGCGGTGCTCGCCTACTCGGCCGATACGGGACCGGGGGCCGACTTCTCGGCCCTGGCGGCGGGGGCCGACCTCTTCATCTGCGAGGCGACCTTCCAGGAGGGCGACGGCCCCTGGGAAGGGCACCTCAGCGCCTCGGACGCCGGGCGGATCGCCGCAGCCCAAGGGGTGGAGCGCCTCTTGCTCACGCACCTGCCGCCGCGCCGGGACGCGCAGCGCTCCCTGCGCGAGGGCCGGGCCGCGGCCCCCGGC
>CADDZG010000116.1 GCA_902812355.1 Actinomycetota bacterium
GGCGGGGGCCGCGGCCTACGCCGGAGCGCACGTGACCAGCGGCAACCCGACCCTGGTGGGGGCCGCGGGGGTCGCGGGATTGTACTGGGGGATGCTCTACGAGGCCGGCATCGAGCTGCAGTCGCTGATCGCCAGCCACGTGCTGTGGGACGTGTGGATCTTTTTGATCCGCCCGACCGCCGCGTCGCGCCGGCCCCCCGAAGGCGCCTGAGGGATTGTCACGTCCGGGCCCCCGGTTCCGTCTCCTCTTTCGGAAACGGTGCACGAGAGGAGGCGAACGCGATGCGGGTTCTGGTTGCAGGCGCGGGCGGAGCAATCGGCCGCCCGCTCGTCCGGCAGCTGATCGAGCGCGGTCACGAGGTGGTGGCGACGACGCGCAGTCCCGCCAAGCTCGAGAAGCTGCGCGCGTCGGGGGCCGAGGCGGTGGTGATGGACGGTCTCGATGCCGCTTCGGTCGGCGAGGCCGTCGCCCGCGCCGAGCCCGAGGTCGTCGTCCATCAGATGACCTCACTCGCCGGGACGAACGACCTCAAGCACTTCGACGACACCTTCGCGGTCACCAACGAGCTGCGCACGCGCGGCACCGAGCATCTGCTCGCCGCGGCCGACGCGGTCGGCGTGCGCCGCTTCATCGCCCAGGGCTACACGGGATGGCCCTATGCGCGCTCGGGGGGGCCGGTCAAGACCGAAGAGGACCCCTTCGACCCACAGGCGCCCGCTCCGGCGATGCAACTGTCGCTGGATGCCTTGATCCGTCAGGAAGAGCTGGTGCGCGCCGCACCCCTGCAGGGCGTGGTGCTGCGCTACGGGAGCTTCTACGGTCCCGGGGCGTCGGAACCGCTGGTGGAGCTGGTCCGGGCGCGCAAGCTCCCCCTCGTGGGCGACGGGGCCGGCGTGTGGTCGTGGATCCACGTCGACGATGCCGCCGCGGCGACGGTTGCCGCGATAGAGAGCGACGTCACCGGCGTCTTCAATGTCTGCGACGACGAGCCCGCTGCGGTCGCGCGCTGGCTCCCCTACCTCGCGCAGGTGGTGCAGGCGCCGCCGCCGCGCCGGGTCCCCGTGTGGCTGGCGCGTGCCGTCGCGGGCGCTTCGGTGGTGGCGATGATGACGCAGGTCCGGGGCGCGTCCAACGCCAAGGCGAAGAGCCACCTCGGGTGGACGCCGCGCTGGTCGAGCTGGCGCGACGGTTTCCGCCACGCTCTCGGGCCCGGCGTCAGCCGTGCGACATCCGCCGCGCGTGCTCGAGCAGACGCGGCATCGTGTCGAGAGGGATGACGTTGCGGTAACGGGCCTCGCCCCTGCGGTCCAGGAGGTAATAGACGTCGGGCAGGCCCTGAGGGTCGTAAGCACGGCTGAGACGACGCGACGCGAAGCCCCACGTCCATGCCGGGTCGCCGAACGCGCGCCCGGCGAGTGAGCGGGCGAATGCGCGCAGCTCGCGCTGCCCTCGCGGGCCCCGAGGCATGTCGCCGAAGAGGTCCAGGGCCACGACCCGGAACCCGAGGGCCTTGAGCTGGGAGAGGTAGCGAGCCACGACCGGCACGCTGGCGCCGCAGCTGGCGCAACCCCCTGCGATGAACCACAGCAGGGTCGGCCGCCCGCGCAGCGCGGCCGCATGCCGCTCGTCGCCTCCCAACGTGGTGAAGCCGGCATGCGGAGCGCCCAGTGCACCTCGCGCGTCTCGTCCGACGCCTGGGCGGCCGCGGTGCCCTCCGCCGCGATCCCGCGGCGCCGTCAGGGACGAGCCTCGGGAAAACCCGACGTAGAGAGCCGCCACCGCAGCGAGCATGAGGACGACCACCAGCCAGCTCGCGGCGGCGGCCCTGTAGGGCCGCCGCCGCGGTCCGAGCTCGGGCATCTCCGTTCGTCGCGCTTCGGGCGCGCTCATGACAGGCTCCTCGCTCGATCCAAGATCGCGGGCATCGTCGCGGCCGGGCTACTGCCGACGAACCTGACCCGCCCGCGCGCATCGAGCAGGTAGTAGATGTCGAGGTAGGCGCGGGGATCGTAGGCACGGGTGAGCCGGGCGGAGGCGGTCCCCAAGATCCAGTGGGGATCGCCGTAGCGCGCACCTCCGTAAGAGCGGGCGAGCTCGGCGACCGAGGGGCCCGGCTGGCCGAGGTTGTCGAACAACTCGAGCTCCACGACCCGCACCCCGTGCGCCTCGAGCTCGTCGAGGTGCCGGGCCACGGCCCGCGTTCCGGACTGACACGCGGGACACCACGTGGCCACGAACCACAGAAGCGTAGGGTGACCGCGCAGGGCGGTCACATCGAGGGTCCTGCCCGTCACAGTGGTGAAGGAGCCTGCGGGCGCCGGCTTTCCCATGGCCGCGCTACGCGGGCCGCCGGCGGCCGTGGACGAGGTGTGCCCCGGTCCGGTCGCAGCGATCCACGCCACGATCGCGGCAACGACCACGAGCACGGCGGCGATCCACGCCCAACGTCCGTGCCCCGTGCGGCCCCGGCGCGGGAGCGCACGCGCCGACGCCCGGCGCGACGGGTATCTTCGGCGCGATCCGGCTCTACTCACCGTGACCCGCCGGGACGCGCCGACCCAGACGTGCTTGCGGGGCGGGATCGGGGATGGAGCATCCATCGGAGCCGCAGCCAGTGGCCGTGCGACGCAGCGCCCACCAGCCGCTGACAAGAAGCAGCCCCAGGCTTCCGAGCATGAAATAGATCTCGTGCACCGCGAAGAACCGTTGCAACGCGCCGGCCGTCCCGTACACCCCGATCGTCGACATCCCGGCCAGCGCCAGCAGGGTAGGGATCACAGGAGTACAGCACAGCAGGCTCGGCAGCAAACTTCCAAGCACCGCCACCCCCGTAACCGTCCCGCCGGCGCCACGGGACGCGATCCGGCGCGTCGCCCCGATCTGAAGTGTCAGTACCGCGGCGAGGGCGAGGCCGAGCACCACCGCCCAGCCCATGCGATACGCATCGAGATAGCGCCAGTTGGCCACAGACAGCCTTTGGGTGAATGGGAAGGTAAGAAGGACGCTGTAACCGAACACCGATCCCAGCGCGAGAACGACGCCAAGCACCCGCACCCACGTCGGGGCGAGCACGAGCTTGACCGCCGTGAGCAGGCCTGGGCTCCGTGTGCGCGTCGGGCGGGACTCAGACCCGGCCGCCGCAAGGCCCGCATCTCTCATCGCGTCCTCCTTGCTCCGGGCGCACGCCGGGGCGGCTCACATGCGCGGCCGTGGACGTGCCTGACGACGAGCGCTGCGATCACCCCCGTAACCACCGCCGATCCCGCCGCCATGCCGATCGGTCCCGTGACTGCCCCGACGATGGCGGCGGTGACACCGGTGGCCGCCAGCAGGGGCAGGCCGCAGCAGGCGAAGACCGCCACGGCGGCCACGAGGGCGGCGACGGCTCCGCCGCCCGATCCTTGGTTGCGCCGATCACCCATGGCGCAGTTCATACTACAGGAACGTAGTACAAGTCAACGCGCCGGGCGCTCGTTCCGCAGGATGTGCACGAGGTGGACGGCGAGGCCCACCACGATCGGCAACATGAGCCATGGTGACAACCACACGGCGGAAGCTGCGGTGGCCCCGAGATAGAGGGTCGGCGGCAACCCGCAGCAGCGGCCTGCGCCGAGGACGGCGGGGGCCGATACCGCCACCCCTCCTCGCCCCCATACGCACGCCCGTCCACGGCGGCACGGTCGCCCCGCAACCACCACCGTGCAACCGAGCAGCAGGGCTGCGACCCATACCAACAGCACGTGTAGCCACATGCCAGTGGCCCGGACGTCTGCCCTAGGCACGATCCCGGAGCGGCGGCGCGCCCCCGGGGCGCACCGCGCCGACCGCCAACCAACCCACGGTGACGGTGCAGACAAGCGCTCCCACGGGCAGACCGTGGCCCAGCACGGCGCACACCGCGCCTGCCAGCGCAACCCCCAAGACCAACAGCCACGTCCCCGCCGCGACCGCGCCGCGCGCGCCTTGCCTCATCATCAGCCGGTCGAGGCGATAGGCGAGGCCGTCGGGGTCCCCGAAGCCCGGACCCCCTCCGCAACGTGGCTCCGCGGCCAGGGTCCCCTTCGCCAGGGCCCGCGCCACGACCCTGGGATCGCCGACGGCGCGCGCTGCTTCGCTATCCGCGAGGACCTCGAGCTCATGGGTGAGCTCGGTGGCTGCCGCGCGCACCTGGGGCAACCAGCGTCCGAGGGCGAGGTCGAGCACCCTGGCCGTCGCCAGGAGCCGGTGATGGCCGAGTTGGTGGTGGGCGCGCTCGTGAGCGAGCACCGCCTCGCGCTCGGATCGGTCGAGGCGCGCCGCCAGCCCGGTCGACAGGGCCACGACTCGGGGGCGGCCTCCGGGGGCGCAAGCGAAGGGTCGATCGGAGGCCACCAGCAGGTAGGTGTGGCCGTCTACCGACCGCAGCCGTGCAGCCGTGGTGTCCAACAAGCCGGCGCGCGCCCGGCGCGTCGCCGCCACGACCGCCCATGCCGAGGACCCCAGGCGTATCACATACAGGCCTCCGAGTCCCCATGCTGCCCAGCGCAGGGCGCTCAGCACTGGGTGTGCGCACAGGGCTGCAGGATCGCGGAGACCGACTGCTCCGATACAGGCGAGCAACGTCGCCGGCAACGCGGCTGCTGCGACCAGCTCCATCAGCTGCAGCGAGGCCAGTAACCGGGCATCGCTGCGAGCGCGCAACCGGCGCGCGAGCCACGGCGTGACCACCACCAAGAGGCCCGTCACGGCGATTGGAACCTCGGGCGCCATCATCGCGGCCGCTCGTCCTCGTCGTCGCCTAGCAATGCCTGCAGGCGCGCCTGCAGCTGGGGCGATGCCCGGACCTCTTCGACAAAGTGTGCGAGCACGGCGCGGGGATCGGTGCTCGCCTCCAGCACCTCGCGCAACCGCCGCGCGGTCAGGTGATCGGCCGTGGCGCCCGCCCGGTAGACGTACGCCCTGCCTCGCCGCTCGCGCTCCACCAAGCCCTTGTCGTGCAGACGCGTGAGCACCGTCATGACCGTGGTGTAGGCGCGCCGGCGTCCTCCCAACCCGCTGCGGACGTCGGCGACCGAGAGCCACCCGCCGCGATCCCACAAGACATCCATGACCTCGGCCTCCAGCGCGCCGAGTCGCCGCCCGCCGACGTCTCTGTGTCTCGCCACGGGAACAATCTTCTACGCAATCGTAGTAATGGTCAATCGGTGGAGCCCGTCCCGCGCAGGGCCGCGCCCATCGAGGCCGACGTCTGCCGCCCGCCGACAAGCACGGCTGCGAGCGCCAGCCGGGCGGGCTTGGAGCTCCCATCGACGCCCGCGGCACCATGACGCGCGCGGCATCCCGCCGAACGCGTATCGCCAGCGCCGGGTCGTCTACCGCCCGCGCGCGCAGCCGGGTCATGGCACGCGCCTGGACAACGCCGGCGGCCGTGACCGCGCCGAGCCGCCGTCCCGCCGCCACACGTTGCTCTTCGACACCTATACGAGGGCCTCGAGCCGGGGTACGCGTTCGCGCTGGTCGACGACCACGATCCCAAGCCCCTCTACTACCAGGTCGCGGCCGAGCACCCGGGGCGCTTCAGCTGGGACTACCTCGAGGAGGGGGCCCGAAACCCCGCGCGTGCGCATCGGCCGCGTCGGCTGATCCGGCCGCGCAAGCAACCGGCCTGCGGTCAGTAGCCGGCGACCCCATCCAATGCCTGCAGTTCACGCACAGGATCGCGGTGAGAGACAGACCTGTGGTGCCCGGGCGCGGCGGGCATCGGAGGCTTAGGGTCGGCGGCGGTTGAGGGCCCGCCACAGCTTCTCGGGAGTGGCGGGCATGGTCACCTCTTCGTCGGTGTCGAGCGCATCGTGGATCGCATTCATGATCGCCGGGGGTGCGCCGATGCACCCGGCCTCGCCGACGCCCTTGGCCCCCACCGGGTGGTTGGGGTTGGGGGTCTCGAGGTGGTCGACCACCACCGGCACCGCCTCGACCGCGGAGGCGATCCCGTAGTCGTTGAAGCCCGAGAAGCGGGGGTTGGCATCCTCGTCGTAGGCGGCGCCCTCGAACAGGGCCTGGCCGACACCCTGCTGCACCGACCCGACGACCTGGTCGCGCGCGAGGCGCGGGTTGACGATGGTCCCGGCATCGTCCACCGCCACCAGGCGCTGCAGCGAGACACGGCCGGTGTCCGGGTCGATCTCGACCGCCGCCACGTAGCAGCCGAACGGGAACGCCTGGGGGGACGGCGGCGAGCGTCGCGCCCTGAGCGGCTCGCGCTCGGCGAGAGCGGCGAGCGCGACACGGCGGTCGGTGCCCGCCACGCTGAAAGCGCCCTGCGCGTAGCGGAGATCCTCCGGCGCGACCTCGAGCGCCTCAGCGGCGCGCCGGCGCGCGTCGTCGAGCACCGCCCGGGCCGAGGCGTGCACAGCCAGGCCCGCCACCTGGATCGTGCGGCTGGCGAAGGTGCCGGTGCCCTCCGGCACCTCGTCGGTGTCGCCCTGCACGACCCGCACCGCGCCGGGCTCGACGTCCAGCACCGCGGCCGCGATCTGCGCCAGCCCGACCCGATTGCCCTGGCCCTGCTCGGTCGAACCCGAGCGCACGATCACCTCGCCCCGTTGCGTCACCTCGACCTCGCCGAACTCGGTCGAACCGGGCGCGCCGCCGGTGCGCTCGATATAGCACCCGATCCCGACCCCGAAGCATCGTCCGGCGGAGCGGCCCTCCCGCAGGGCCGGGTAGTCGGCGACGTCGAGCGCCCGCTGCAGCACCGCGGCGAAGTCGCCGGAGTCGTAGACCGCCCCCGTGGGCGAGCGATAGGGGAAGTCCCGACGCGGGATCAGGTTGCGCCGGCGCACCTCGGCGGGATCGAGGCCGACCCGGCGTGCCAGCAGGTCCATGGCCCGCTCGAGGCTGTAGGCGGCCTCCGGACGTCCCGCGCCGCGGTAGGCGGCCAGCGGCGGTTTGTTCGTGACCACGGCACGCGGCCGCACGTGCAGCCTCGGGATGCGATAGGGGCCGGACAGCACCCCCGCGGTGATGGCGCCGAGCAGCTCGCCGGTGTGGGGGTATGCGCCGACGTCCACGGTGAGCCCGACGTCGAGAGCGAGGATGCGCCCATCGCGTTCGGCCGCGAGCCGCACTTCGTGGAGCTGCCCCCGGCCGTGCACCGCCAGCATCGCCTCGGAGCGGGTCTCGATCCAGCGCACCGGGCGCCCGAGCCGCACGGCTGCCGTGGCGACCACGACGTATTCGGGGTAGGTCTGGCTCTTGGAGCCGAACGCGCCGCCGAGCGCGGGCACCACGACCCGCACCCGGTCCTCGGGCAGACCGGTGGCCGCAGCCAGGGCGTTGCGCAGGGTGTTGGGGGCCTGGTGCGAGCACCACACGGTCAGGCGTCGACCGTCGTAGTGAGCGGCGATCGCATGCGGCTCCATCGACGCGGCGATCACCCGTTGGTTCACGAAGGTGCGCTCGATCACAACCGGCGCGCCGGCGAAAACGTCGTCACACGGCTCGCCCACCGGGGCCCCCTGGATCACGTTGGACACTCCGTCGAACAGGCGCACGTCGTCGCGCGCGGCAGCGTCGGGGTCGGCGACCGCCGGCAGCGGGTCGAGCTCGAGCACGACGAGCTCGGACGCGTCCCGGCCGGCGGTCGCCGACCCCGACGCT
>CADDZG010000117.1 GCA_902812355.1 Actinomycetota bacterium
GCCGGTCCGCCACCCCGCGGATCCGTATCTCCCGGTCCATCAGCGCGACTCGATCAGCGCCACTGCCGATGCGGCGATGCCCTCGCCCCTCCCGGTGAAGCCGAGCCCGTCGGTAGTCGTCGCCTTCACCGACACGGCGTCGGCCGGCACCCCGAGCGCAGCAGCGATGTTGTCCTGCATCGCGGCGCGGTGCGGGGCCAGCCGCGGCGAGGCCGCGATCACGGTGACGTCGACGTTGCCGATCGTCCAACCGCCCTGCGCCAGCAGACCGGCCACGGCCCGCAACAGCTCGGCGCCGGGAGCGTCCCGCCACCGTTCCGTGCCGGGGAAGCGCATGCCGAGGTCGCCGAGCCGGGCGGCCCCGAGCAACGCATCCGCCACCGCATGGCACACGACGTCGGCGTCGGAGTGGCCTGCGAGCCCGGCATGGCCGGGGATCGCGACCCCACCGAGCACGAGGGGACGACCCTCGGCGAAGGCATGCACGTCGAGACCGCTGCCGATGCGGATCACGGGACCACCCGCGCCGGAAAGCAGCCGGCCCGCGGCCGCGCCGCACGCCGGCAGGGTCCGGTGCCGATGTCGAGCGTGGGGCGGTCCGAGCCGGCCCGCACGCGGCATGCACCTCGTGCCGGGGCTCGGCGAGCGCTCATCGTGCCCGCAGCAACGCCTCGGCGACCTCGAGGTCGCCGGCGAAGGTGAGCTTGAGGTTGTCGCGTGCGCCCTCGACGACCGCCACCGAGCCCCCGTAACGTTCGACGAGCTGAGCATCGTCGGTCCCGGCGAAGCCGTCCTCGGATGCCCTCTCGTGCGCCGACAGCAGCAGTTCGGTGTCGAACGCCTGCGGGGTCTGGACACACCACAGGCCGCTGCGATCCACGGTGTCGACGACGACGTTGCCGTCGACCTTCTTGAGGGTGTCCACCAGCGGCAGAGCGGTCACCGCCCCATCGAACGACGACAGCGCAGCCCGCACCCGCTCCACGAGTTCGGGTGTGGCCAGGGGCCGGGCGGCGTCGTGGATCACGACCTCGTCGGAGTCGACCGCCCGAAGCGCGTTGAACACCGACGATTGCCGCGTCTCGCCGCCGTCGACGACGGTCACCTCGGAGCGCTCCGCCAGCAACTCCTCGGCACGGGCCCTCAGGCGCGGCGGCACGGCCACCACGACCGCGTCGCACCCGGATTCGATCAGCAGCGCCACAGACCACAGCAGTACCGGCCGGCCCGCGAGGATCCGGAACTGCTTGGGGATCGACGTGGCGTCGCCGGCGCGTTCGCCGAGGCCACCCGCCGCGACGATGCCCGAGGTTCGGCCTATCCCAGCACCTCGTCGAGCATGCGCTCGGCCTCGGCCTCGTCACACGACTTCGAGAAGGTCAGCTCCGACACCAGGATCTGGCGCGCCTTGGTGAGCATGCGCTTCTCCCCCGCCGACAGGCCCTTCTCCCGATCGCGCTGGTGCAGGGAGCGGACGACCTCGGCCACCTGATAGATGTCGCCGGACTTGAGCTTCTCGACGTTGGCCTTGAAACGCCGCGACCAGTTCGTCGTGTTGGTCACCGGCTCCTGCTTGCGCAGAAGCTTGAAGACCTTGGGCATCTCCTTCTCGGGCGTCACCGAGCGCAGGCCGACCTCGTCTGTGGAATCCGTCGGCACCATGAGGGTGAGATCGCCATAGGCGAGCTTGAGGATGTAGTAATCCCGCTTCTCACCCAGCAGCTCCTTCTCCTCGATCCCCTCGATCACGGCTGCGCCGTGGTGCGGGTAGACCACCTTGTCGCCGACAGAGAACTCCACTTAGCGCTACCTCCCTGCGCGTGCGGCCCGCATGGGCGTCGGGATGACGGCCGGTCATCAACAGTTCCGGTGTTGGTCCGCATGGGAAGCGTCCCGAACAGCAAGATTATCATGCCGGCCCTGGGAGCCCCCGAGGAGGTGAGCCGGGGGATCCACCTCCATCCACGTCCGCCGGCATCGACCACCGCTGGGACCTACCTCACGCACCGCTCACCACCCGGTAACGACGCCGCGGCCACAACAGGGTGAGGGCGGCGCGCACATCGCAGACCTCCTCGACCCGGAGACGCGCGTCGGCTCCGCCGCAGCATCCCGGCGGCACCAGCGCCCGCTCGAAGCCCATGCGCCGCGCCTCGCGTAGCCGGCGGGCGATCCCCGGAACCGCGCGCAGCTCCCCTCCGAGCCCGACCTCTCCGACGGCCACGACGTCCGGATCCACCGGCGCGTCGGTGGCCGCGGACGCGAGCGCGAGGCATAGCGCCAGGTCCCCGGCGGGTTCCCGCAGCGCCGTACCTCCGGCCGTGGCGACGAACACCTGTCTCTGCCCCAGCCGCAACTCAACCCGTTCCGCCAGGACGCCGAGCACCAGCGCGAGACGCGAGGGAGCCACCCCCACCGCGGTCCGGTGCCCGCCCTCCGCGCCGGCAGAGGTCACCAGCGCCTGGACCTCGCCGAGGACCGCCCTCGACCCGTGGAGCGCGCAATAGACCGCCGACCCGGCCGCCCCGGCCCGCCTGCCCTCGAGCAACAGCGCCGACGGATCGGCCACCGCGGCGAGCCCGCCCGGGCCCATCTCGAACAAACCGGTCTCGTCGCACGCGCCGAAACGGTTCTTCAGCGCCCTCAGGAAGCGCATCGCATCGCCGCGCTCCCCCTCGAGCGCGAGCACGACGTCGACCATGTGCTCGAGGGTCTTGGGCCCGGCGACCGCTCCATCCTTGGTCACATGGCCGACCATCACCACCGCGGCCCCCGTGGACCGGGCGGCTCGCACCAACGCTTCGGCACAGGCCCGGACCTGGTTCACCCCACCGGCGATGCCCTCGCACGCGGGATCGCTCAGGGCCTGCACCGAATCGACCACCACGATCGCCGCACCGGTACGCCCGACCGCGGCCACCGCGGCGGCCGGATCCGAGGCCTGGACCGCGTGCAGACGCCGGCCGTCCCGTATACCCAGCCGCCGGGCGCGCGCGGCCACCTGCTCGAGCGATTCCTCGGCAGACACGAGCAGGGCCGGGACATCCGCCCCCGTCAGCAGCTGCAGCGCGAGCGTCGACTTGCCGATCCCGGGTTCGCCGGCGAGCAGCACCGTGGACCCGCGCACAAGGCCGCCGCCGAGGACCCGGTCGACCTCGGGCTCACCGGTGGAGAGCCGGCGCGCCGCACCGGTCAGTGCGGCGAGCTCGACGACCTCCACATCGGGCGCGTCCGACCGCTTGGGAGCCACGGCCGTGGACCACGCGCCGCATCCGGGGCAGCGCCCGAACCAGCGAATCGAGGCATGTCCGCACGCTTCGCAGCGGTAACCGTCGGCCATGCGGCCACGCTAGCCGCGGGGTGTGACAGGCCCCCAAGTCCGGCCGGGGTCCCGAGCATGCGAACCGGCACGGCGGCCGGGAGGCCGCTCGGCCGCAGGGGACCCGTGCGAGGACACCCGACTTCTGCGGGGCGCCCGGCACGTATCGCGTCGGTGCTACGCGCTCCTGCGGCTGTCGCGACGCCGGCATGACAACGCCCGCGACCGCCAAGCACCCGGCCCCCGATCCCCTCATCGCGGCCGGATCCCTTCACCGGCCGCGTCCGACGGGGTATGCCAGGGACCATGACGCCACTTCCCGCGCGGGTGGCCGAGGTGCTGGAGACGGTTCCCGAGATCGCCTGGCGCGCCCCCGGACGGGCCAACCTGATGGGCGACCACACCGACTACAACGACGGGCTGGTGCTGCCGGTGGCGCTCGAGCTGTCCACCTACGTGGCAGGCGATCGAGCGCCGCTCGTGCATCTGGTCTCGCTCGACGTCGACGGCGAGGTCGAGGTCGATCCCCGCAGCGGCGATGGCCCTAAGCGCGGTTGGGGCGCGTATGTCACCGGTGTGGTGCGGGCCCTGCTCGAAGACGGCCTCGAGGTCCAGGGCCTCGACGGGGTCGTCGCCTCCGACGTGCCGGTGGGGGCCGGCTTGTCGTCGTCGGCGGCACTGGAGGTCGCGGTCGCCCGGGCCCTGTGCGCGCACGACATCGACCCGCAGAGGCTCGCCCGGATCTGCCAGCGGGCGGAGAACGATCACGTCGGGGTGCGCTGCGGGATCATGGATCAGATGGCCTCGGCCGCGGCACGCGCCGGTCACGCGTTGCTGATCGACTGCGCCGACCTCAGCGTCGAGCACGTCCCGGTACCCCGGGACCTCGCGGTCCTCGTGATCGACAGCGGCAGTGAGCGTTCGCTCACCGGCAGCGGCTACAACCGGCGCCGCGCCGAGTGTGAGCGCGCAGCGCGGGCGCTCGGTGTGCCCTCCCTGCGACACGCCACGCTCGACGACGTCGACCGCGCAAGCCTCGACGGCGTGCTCGCCGCGCGCGCCCGGCACGTCGTCACAGAGAACCAACGCGTCAGGGCGACGGCCGAAGCCCTGCGCTCGGGCGATCGCGGCGCGCTCGCGGATCTGTTCGCACGTTCGCACCGCAGCCTCTCTGAGGACTTCGACGTGTCCACGCCCGAGATCGACACCCTCGTGAAGCTGGCGGGGACCACCGAGGGGATCGTCGCAGCGCGCCTCACCGGCGCGGGTTTCGGAGGCTGCGTGGTGGCACTGGTGGAAGCCCCTGCGGCACGCGCCGCAGGGGCTTCACTGGCGCAGCGTTACCGGGACGAGCGCGGCATCGAGGCACGCTGGTGGGTATCCGCCCCCGCAGGCGGCGCCGAGCTTGTGGGGGCCTGAAGTCCGCGGAACCCTGTCCGGCGACGGCCGTACGTACAGGGCCCGGACGCGCAGGAGCCCGGCCGTTCGGCCGGGCTCCTGGCCTTGATGGCTGCTGAGGGCGTGCGACCTCAGGACTCGGGGGGTGCGTCCGCCCCCTCGTCGCCGGTCACCCCGGCCCCCGAGAACGCGATGGGCACGTGGTCGGGGCTGCGCTCGGCCTTGCGGAACACGATGCGATCGTCGTTGGTGTCGTCGTCGTGCTCGACGTCGACGATGATCGTGTCGCCGGCCTCGAACTCCTTCCACAGAATCTTCTCGGACAGCGGGTCCTCGACCAGCCGCTGGATCGCCCGCCGCAGGGGCCGGGCCCCCAGCGCGGGGTCGTAGCCCTTGCGCACGAGCACGGTCTTGGCCGCGTCGGTGAGCTCGAGTCCCACGTCCTGGCTCTCGAGGTGGGTCACCACCCGCCGGATCATGAGGTCCACGATCGCCTTGACCTCTTCGGTCGACAGCTCGTGGAAGACGATGATCTCGTCGATCCGGTTGAGGAACTCGGGCCGGAAGTGGCGCTTGAGTTCCTCGGTGACCCGCTCCTTCATCTTCTCGTAGGTGAGCTCGGCGGTGGCCCGCTGGAACCCGAGAGCCGGCTTGCGCAGGTTCTGGGTCCCGAGGTTGCTGGTCATGATGATGACCGTGTTCTTGAAGTCCACCACCTTGCCCTGGGCGTCGGTGAGGCGCCCGTCCTCGAGGATCTGCAGCAGCGTGTTGAACACGTCGGGGTGCGCTTTCTCGATCTCGTCCAGCAGCACCACCGAGTAGGGGCGCCGCCGCACCGCCTCGGTGAGCTGACCGCCCTCCTCGTAGCCGACGTAGCCCGGCGGCGAGCCGACGAGGCGGGACACCGTGTGCTTCTCCATGTACTCGCTCATGTCGAGCTGGATCAGCGCGTCCTCGTCGCCGAACAGGAACTCGGCCAACGTCTTGGCGGTCTCGGTCTTGCCCACACCCGAAGGCCCGAGGAAGATGAACGATCCGGCCGGGCGGCGGGGGTCCTTGAGGCCGGCCCGGGTGCGGCGGATCGCCCGGGACACGGCCGAGATCGCGTCGTTCTGCCCGACGATGCGCCGGTGGAGCTCCTCCTCCATGCGCAGGAGCTTGGCCGTCTCTTCCTCGGTCAGCGAGGTCACGGGGATGCCGGTCCACGACGACAGGACCTCGGCGATCTCCTCCTCGTCGACCTCGGCGAGTGCCTCACCCTCCGCCGCGCGCCACTCGCTCTCGCGCTCGGCGCGCTCGGACATCAGGCGCTTCTCCTCGTCGCGGTGCTCGGCCGCGGTCTCGAAGTCCTGGGCCTCGATCGCCTGCTCCTTGAGGCGCCGGACCTCGGCGATGCGCTCCTCGAGCTCCTTGTAGTCCGGCGGAGCACTCATGCGGCGGATCCGCAACCGCGACCCGGCCTCGTCGATCAGGTCGATCGCCTTGTCGGGCAGGTAGCGGTCGGAGATGTAGCGGTGCGCGAGGTTGGCCGCAGCCACCAGGCCCTGGTCGGTGATGTGCACCCGGTGGTGCGCCTCGTAGCGGTCGCGCAGGCCCTTGAGGATGTCGATCGTGTGGGCCACGGTCGGCTCGGGCACCTTGATCGGCTGGAAGCGCCGCTCCAAGGCCGCGTCCTTCTCGAGGTGCTTGCGATACTCGTCCAGGGTCGTCGCCCCGATCGTTTGCAGCTCGCCGCGCGCCAGCATCGGCTTGAGGATGCTGGCCGCATCGATCGCCCCCTCGGCGGCTCCCGCCCCCACGAGCGTGTGCAGCTCGTCGATGAACAGGATGATGTCGCCGCGGGTCTTGATCTCCTTCAGGACCTTCTTGAGCCGCTCCTCGAAGTCGCCCCGGTAGCGCGACCCGGCCACCAGCGCCCCGAGGTCGAGCGTGTAGAGCTGCTTGCCGGTGATCGTCTCGGGCACTTCACCCTTGACGATCTTCTGCGCCAGGCCCTCGACGATCGCGGTCTTGCCCACGCCCGGCTCGCCGATCAGCACCGGGTTGTTCTTGGTCCGCCGCGACAGGACCTGCATGACGCGCTCGATTTCCTTCTCGCGCCCGATCACCGGGTCGAGCTTGTTCTCGCGCGCCAGCTGTGTGAGGTTGCGCCCGAACTGGTCGAGCACGAGGCTGCCCTGCTGGCCCTCGCCGGGGGCCGTGCCGGCGGGCTCCTTGCCGCCGCTGTAGCCCGACAGCAGCTGGATCACCTGCTGGCGCACCCGACCGAGGTCGGCTCCCAGCTTGACCAGCACCTGGGCGGCGACGCCCTCGCCCTCACGGATCAAGCCGAGCAGGATGTGCTCGGTGCCGATGTAGTTGTGCCCGAGCTGCAGCGCCTCGCGCAGCGACAGCTCGAGGACCTTCTTGGCCCGCGGCGTGAAGGGGATGTGCCCCGACGGCGGGGACTGCCCGGCCCCGATGATCTCCTCGACCTGCTGCCGGACCTTCTCGAGGGAGATCCCGAGGGACTCGAGCGCCTTGGCCGCCACACCCTCGCCTTCGTGGATCAAGCCGAGCAGGATGTGCTCGGTGCCGATGTAGTTGTGGTTGAGGAGCCTCGCCTCTTCCTGGGCGAGGACCACCACCCTGCGGGCCCGGTCGGTGAACCTCTCGAACACTGGGGCCACGCCTCCTTAGCTAGCGGGACGGCTGCCCGCCCCTGGTGCCTGGGGCCCCCGAGGGGACCCGCCATGCATCACTTCCGATTATAGGGACGGGGTGCGACCGAACCTCCTGCGGTCGCCCTGTCGTGTACCTCCCCGTTCCCGCCCTTACTAGTCGTCACAACACCTGGGAGCCCTGGTGGCTTCCCTCCTGCTCGCAGGCCCTGGTGGCTTCCCTCCTGCTCGCAGGCC
>CADDZG010000118.1 GCA_902812355.1 Actinomycetota bacterium
GACCCAAGCGCACCAGCGAGCGAGGACCGCTCCGCCATCCCGTGACCACGGCCACCGCGGCGGCGAGCGCGGAGGCGACCACCGGCACCACGGCCGCAGGTTGCTGCAGCAACGGCGGAAGCCCGGCCCCCGCCACCGGCCGGTGCCGCGGCCCGGCCGCGGAGGTCACGCCCACGAGCAGCAACGCCGAGCCGATCGCCTCCCCTGCGTCCAGCGGCGGCGCGATGTCGGAGGCTACGAACGCCCCGGCGTGCACCACCTGCATCGCCGCCAGCACTGCGAACCCCAGCGCCAGCGCGGCACGCGCCGACGGGGGTCCGGCGGCACGCCCGGGGCGACCGGCGGTGACGAGCGCCGCGGCGCCGTAGACGAGGAAGCCGAGGAACTCGATCGTGAAGTGGACCGAGACCGCCACGAGCACCTGATGCGGCATGTCGGGCACAGTGTCCCACGGTCCGGGACGCCGCCCGGGTGTCAGGAGCCGGGCGGGCTCTCCCGCGGCAGCGAGCGCAGGACGCGCAACGCGTCCGAGAAACTGCGCACCGGCCGGATCGGCAAACCGTCGGCGACCTTGCGGGCAGCGGCGGCGTCCTGTACCGGCGCGAGGAAGAGGTCGGCGCCCTGAGCGTGGGCGGCGGCGACCTTCTCCTGAATGCCCCCAATGGGCCCCACCGCGCCGTCACACGGATCGATCGTCCCGGTCCCCGCAATGCGGTGACCCTTGGTGAGGTCGCCGGGGGTCATCAGGTCGTAGATCGCGAGGGCCATCATCGTGCCCGCCGAAGGACCCCCGATCCTGCCGGTGTGGATCCGGATCCGCACCCCCGGGTCGAAGCGGTAGTCGGCCGTGGTCATGAGGATGCCGATCAGGGCCTTGTGGGGGTCATCCGGGTTGTGGGTGGTGGTGACCGAGACGGTGCGGCGGTGATGGCCGCTCCGCACGGTGATCGACACCCGCTGGCCGGGACGCACGCCGCTCATCGCCCTCTCGAGATCGCACTGGGTGCGGACCTTGTGGTGTTGCAGGCCGACGATCACGTCGCCCTGGTGCAGGACCCCAGAGGCAGGGCTGTCACGCAGGACCTCGACCACCTTGGCCCCCGCCCCCGTAGCGCCGGGGTAGCCGAGGGCGCGCAGGGCGACCTCCTCGGCGGCGCGCTTGGAGTCGCGCATCTCGATCCGGCCCTCGCGCTGTAGCCGGCGCAGGTCGCTGCCTCCCGGCACGGTCTGGGCGCTGACGATGCTCTGGTGCGGATCGAGGTAGGCGACCGCCAGCTCGGCGAGAGTCGGGTCGGTGCGGAACGAGACCGTGGTGAGCGCCAGCTCGCCGTCGGAGGGGTAAGTCCTGGCCCCCCGGATCGACACGAGCTTTTCGACGTTGCGCACGGGACCGGGCGTATAGATGAAGTAGCCCGATAGGTGCACGGTGAAGGCGACCAGCACCGCCGCCCCCAGCACCGTGAGGGGCACGATCAGCCGCCACGGGGGCCTGGGCCGCGCCGGCTCCGTCGTCTGCATCGGGTCCATCTTGCCCGACCGGGGCGATCATGCGACGGGGCCGTCAGGCCCCGGCGAAGACCGACCTCAGGTCCCGCCACGACTCGAGGCACTGCCCGGCCCCGAGCACCACCGACTCGAGGGGCTGATCGGTGATGTGAACCGGCACCTCGGCTTCCTGCGCGAGCAGCTGGTCGAGGCCGCGCAGCATGCCGCCGCCGCCGGTGAGGGTGATCCCGTTGGTGAGGACGTCCTGCACGAGGTCCGGGGGCGATGCGCTGATGCAGTCGAGCACCGATCCGACGATCGAGGCGATGTGCTCGCGCATCGCCTCGCGCAGCTCCTCGGAGGTGACCAGCACGTTCTTGGGTAGTCCGGTGGCGAGGTCGCGCCCGCGGATCTCCGCCTTCTCCTCGCGCGCCAGTGGGAAGGCGGAGCCGATGGCGAACTTTATCTGTTCGGCCGTGCGTTCGCCGATCGCGATCGTGTACTCGCGCCGCACGTAGCTCTGGATCGCCCCGTCGAGGTCGAAGCCCCCGATCCGCACCGCGGCGTTGGTCACGATCCCTCCCAGCGAGATCACCGCCACCTCGCTGGTGCCGCCGCCGACGTCGACGACGAGGTTGCCCATCGGCTCGTGGATCGGCAGCCCGGCGCCGATCGCCGCCGCCATCGGCTCCTCGATCAGATGGCAAGAGCGGGCGCCGGCGGACAGCGCGGCCTCCTCGACCGCACGCCGTTCGACCTCGGTCAGCGCGCTGGGCACGACGATCAGCACCCGCGGTTTCGACATGCGTCCGATCCCCGCCCGCTGGAGGATCAGGCGGATCAGCTTCTGCGTGACGTCGAAATCGGAGATAGCCCCCGAGCGCAGGGGACGTACGGCGACGATGTATCCGGGGGTGCGGCCGATCATGCGCCACGCTTCGTCGCCCATCGCCAGCACCGACCCGTTTTCCTTGTTGAGCGCCAGCACGGTGGGCTCGGAGAAGAGGATCCCACGCCCCTTCTGATATACGAGCGTGTTCGCGGTACCGAGGTCTATGGCGATGTCCCGGGTCACCCTGTTCGCCTTCCTTACGCCGAGCGGCGGCTTCGCACGGCGAACACGGTAGCAGCAGCGCCGGCCAAACCGAGACCGGTGACCGCGGTGCGCACGAGACCGGAGCGGCTGACCCGGGCGCGGCCGATGCGCACCGCCTCGCCGATCGAGCCCAGCGCGGCGGTCACCGCCTGCTCGTTACTGCGGGCGCACGAGAAACCCGCCGCGGCGAGCCGGTCGGCGGACACGACCCACGGGTGCATCACGTAGTGCAGCATGCCGGCCGGGGCTTCGGCCAGCCCCGCGGACCACAGCGCCTCCCACAGGGCGAACAGGGTCGGCTCGGACAGCTCGATGCGGCGCTTCCCGAGCAGGCGCAGCAGTGCCTCGCCGGTGATCCAGCCGTCGGGAGCGAGGTTGAAGGCGCCATCGAGGTCGTGGTGCACGGCGAAGGCGAGGGCCGCGGCCACGTCGTCCTCGTGCACGAACTGGAAAGGGGGATCGTGGCCGCGGACGCCGAACAGCACCGGGAGCGACAGCAGATGGGACCACGCGTTGTCCACGTGGGGGCCGAGCACGATGGCCGGTCTCAGGACCGTGACGATCAGCTCGGGGTGGTCGGCGCGTACCTCGCGCACGACGTATTCGACCTCGAGCTTGTTCGCGGCGTAGGAGAAATCGAGGTTGGCGCGCAGCGGGGACTCCTCGGTGAGAGGCACGTCGTTGTCGGGATGGGCGCCGTAGACCGTCGCCGAGGACGTGTACACGACTTTGCGGACCCCGGCACGCGCCGCGCAGCGGAACACGTTGTGGGAGCCGTTGACGTTGGCGTCGCGCATCTCGCGCTCGTCGCGGATCGGGTCCATGATGAAGGCGAGGTGGATCACCGCGTCGACGCCGGCCAGCCGGTGCTCGAGGCCCGGGTTGCGCACGTCCAGCCGCTCGAACCCCACCCCCTCGGGCAGGCAGGCGGGCTCGACGACGTCGAACCCGATGACGCGTCCGACCCCGTCGTCCGCGGCGAGGACCTCGATCAGGCGCGCGCCGATGTAGCCGGCAGCCCCGGTCACCGCGACGGTCGGCAGGGCCCCGTCGTTGCGGGCAGCCATGCCCTGAGACTAGTGCCCCCGCGCCGTCCGAGGAGGCGCGCGCCGGCCGTAGGCTAGGCCTACAGCCATGAGCCAGCAACCCTTCGGCGACATCCCGCTGTTCAGGGAGCTGAGCCGCATCCTCGCCTCCGGCGAGGGTCCGCTCAATCTCGAGATCGCCCGCCAGGTCGCCCTCGCCGTGGTAGCCCAGGCCGGCGTGGCATCGGCGCCGTCCGGCCCCTCGCCCTACGCGCAGGCCGTGCGTCGCTCCGAGGAGTACGTCGCCGGCTACAGCCGCTTGACCCCCGCCGAGCCGGCGACGGTGGCGGTGCTCGACCGCGCCGGGTGGGCGACCGCGACGCTCACGGAATGGCGCTGGCTGCTCGAACATCTCGCCGGGCGCTTCGGGGAGCAGATGCCCGGGCCCGGCGACGGCGGCGGCGCGGCCGGGCTCCAGGCGATGATGTCGCAGATCGGCCCGCTGCTGATGGGGATCCAGACCGGCACCGTGATCGGCAGCCTTGCATCGGTTGCGCTCGGCGCCTACGACCTGCCGGTGCCGCGCGACGGCCGCAGCGGGCTACTGTTCGTGGACCAGAACGTCGCCGAGGCGGCGCGCGACTACGGGATCGAGCTCGACGCCTTGCGCCGGTGGCTGGCGCTGCATCACACCGCCCGTCACGTCGTCGCCGCCGGCGTGCCGTGGTTCGGCCGCTACCTGCGCGGGTTGCTGCTCGAGGTGATCGACAGCATCGAGATCGACGTTTCCGGCATCGAGCGGCGCCTGATCGAGCTGCAGGAGGGGGGCATGGAGACGCTCGGCAGCGGGCTCGGCGCAGGCGATCTGCTGCCGATCGCCGACACCGCGCGTCGGCGGGCGGCCAACCGGCGTCTGCGGGCGCTGGTTGCGCTGTGGGAGGGCTACGCGCTCCGCTGCGCCGATGCGATCGCGCCCGCGTTGGTCGGTGAACCCGCCAGGATCGACGAGGCCATGACCCGTCGGGCCGTCGCCCGCGACGAGGGCGAGGCGCTGCTCGCCCGCCTGCTGGGCCTCGACCTCGACAGGTCGCTGCAGACGATGGGCCGTACCTTCTGCGCCGCGATCGTTCGACTGCACGGACCCGAGCAGCTCAACCGGGTGTGGGACGCCCCCGACAACCTGCCCACGCTGCAGGAGCTGCGCGATCCGTTTGCGTGGATCGAGCGGGTCCTCGGCGACGGCTCCGACCAGGAGCTCCCACCGGCCTGAGCTCACACGGGGAAGATCTCGCCCTCGACCTCGCCGTCCTCGATCCACAGGATGCCCATGGACTCGAACGGGGCGGTGCGCTTCCACGTCGGGCTCCCGGGGTTGAACAGCAGCAGCCCGGAGCGATCCTCGTTGACCGGGATGTGGGAGTGTCCGAACACGACGACCCGGGCATCCGGGAAGCGCCGGCGGAGGCGCTCGCGCCGCCCCCGGGCGGGCCCCGCGTCGTGCAGCATCGCCACCCGCAGGCCCCCGAGCGTGACCTCGGCGACGTCGGTCGCCCCCCAGTCCCGGACCTCGGCACCATCGCAGTTGCCCATCACCACCGTGACCGGCGCGCACGCGGCGAGCTCGGTCAGCAGGTCGGGATCGGTCACGTCCCCGGCGTGCAGGATGTGATCGGCGCTCTCGATGTAGGGCCACGCCCCCGGTGGCAAGGGCCGGGACGGGCGCGCCGACGCGGCACGCGCGGTGTGCGTATCGGCGAGGGTCACGACCTTCACGACCCCACGCTATCCGGCCGCAAGCCGCGTCAGCCGGCCGCGCGCTGCTGCTCTACCGACCCGCACACGGGGCAGGCCGGGTCGCGCCGCACCCTCACCTCGCCGAAGGTGGTCGTCTGGGCGTCGAAGGTCAGGAGGCGGCCGATCAAGGGCTCGCCGTAACCGACTATGAGCTTCAGCACCTCGTTGGCCTGAAGGGTTCCGACTATCCCGGGAAGCACGCCCAGGACACCGGCCTCGCTTCAGGTAGGCGCCAGCTCCTCGGGAGGCGCCTCGGGGTACAGGCACCTGTAGCACGGGCCCTCGAAGGGCACGAAGGTCGACACCATGCCCTCGAAGCGGAAGATCGATCCGTGCACCACGGGCTTGCGCAGCGCCACCGCGGTGTCGTTGATCGTGTAACGGGCGTCGAAGTTGTCGGTGCCGTCGACGATGACGTCGTAATCGCGCATCAGCTCCTCGGCGTTGCCGGGCTCGAGGCGCGTCTCGTAGGTGACGACCTTGACGTCGGGGTTGAGCCCCTGGATCCGCTCGGCGGCGGACGCGGCCTTGGCCATGCCGACCCGCTCGGTGTCGTGGATCACCTGGCGCTGCAGGTTGTTGTCCTCGACGACGTCGGCGTCGACCACGCCGATCGTGCCCACCCCGGCGGCGGCGAGGTACAGCAGCGCGGGCGAGCCGAGGCCGCCGGCCCCCACCACCAGGACCCTGGAATCCAGCAGCTTGACCTGGCCCTCCTCCCCGACGTCGGGGAGGATCAGGTGGCGCGAGTAACGCTCGCGCTGGGCCGCGTCGAGGGTGCGCGGGGCACGGAAGGGGAAACCGAGCTCACGCCAGCGCGTGAAGCCGCCGTTCATGGACGCGACCTTGGAGTAGCCGAGCTCCTGGAGGGTGCGCGCTGCGAACGCGCTGCGCACGCCGCTGGCGCAGTAGACCACCACCTCGGTGTCCTTGTCGGGCAGGACGTCTTCGACCCGGCTCTCGAAGTGCGCCCGGGGCAGGTGCCGGGCACCGGGCACGATGCCGCCGGCGACCTCTTCGTCCTCGCGCACGTCGAGCAGCTGCAGGCGCTCGCCGCGCTCGAGGCGGGCTCGGACCTCCTCCGGGGTGGTCTCGGTGATCTGCTCCTTGACCTGCCTCAACAGGTCGCGGAAGTTTGGCATGTAAGTACCTTACGATAGGTCGAAAGTGGCGTCCAACCGAGCTCAGGACGCTTGCTGCAGGGCGCCGCGGACCTCGTTCAGCGACGGGTTGACCAGCAGCCGCCCGGCGATCTCGACCGTGGGCACGGTCCGGAAGCCGCCGGTGACGGCCTCGATGCGGGCCCCGAGCTCGGGGTGCTGCTCGATGTCGACCTCCTCGTAGGGGATGCCGACCTCTTCCATCTGGCGCTTGAGGCGGCGGCAGTAGCCACACCAGCGCGTCGAATACATCGTTACGGTCATGACTCCTCGAGCCCGCGTTGTGGCGATAGCGTGACGGCGCGCCCGGGGGGCCGCCATCGAAAGGGCCAACCTCCCACGGTGGCTTTTATTCCCTTCGTCCCCGGGCCGACACGAGGAGGTGCGGCGATGGAGGCGGTGATCTACTCCGGCGGCGGGGTACGGGTGGACGACGTGCCGGCCCCCCACCTTCGGGACCCGGGCGACGCCGTCGTGGCCGTGGCCGCAGCGTCGATCTGCGGCTCCGATCTCCACCTGCTCGCGGGCAGACTCGGCCCGGTGCGGGACGGTTCGGTGATCGGACACGAGTTCGTGGGCACGGTGACCGAAGCCGGGCCCGAGGCCGGGATCGCCGAGGGCACCCGGGTGGCCGGGTCGTTCATCGTCGCCTGCGGCCGGTGCCGCGAGTGCACAGAGCGCCGCTACAACTTCTGCCCCAACCGCCGGGCCCTCGGCCTCGGCGCGCTCAGCGGGGACCTCGACGGGGCCCAGGCCGCCGCGGTGCGGGTGCCCGGGGCAGGTCACAACCTCAGGCCGCTGACCGGCCCCTTCGCCGGGATCGACGACGAGGGGGCGCTGTTCGTCGGGGACATCCTCACCACCGGCTTCTACGCCGCGAGCCTCGCCGATCCCCCGGCCGGTGAGGTCGCCGTGATCCTCGGGGCCGGCCCGGTGGGGCTCGCCTGCGCGCTCGCCACGGCGCGGGCGGGGGGCCGCC